>JAYTST010000040.1:0-5177 GCA_043745565.1 bacterium | reverse complement strand
TTTTGAAAAGCTTCCACCTGATGCTTGAGTTATAAATGTTTTTTCTCCAAGTCCCACACGATCAAACACTTTTCGATAAGCTTCTTTTGCCCTTTCATAAAATAGTTCATGTTCTTCTTGAGTGCGAGAAAATGAATATAAATCCTTGATCAAAAACTCACGTCCACGCATGATGCCGCTTTTGGCTCGAGTCTCATTGCGAAATTTAGTTTGAAATTGATACACATACAAAGGAAGATCCCGGAATGATCGAATGTGATCTTTCAATAAATTCGTAATCGGCTCTTCGTGTGTGGAACCCAGTCCAACTTCAGTATTATTTTTAAGTTTTGTTTTAAACCAAATATCAACTACCTCATCGTTCCATCGTCCCGTTTTCTCCCATACCGTTTTATCCTGTAGCGACGCGAGTTCCATTTCGATACCGCCGAGGGCATTCATTTCCTCCCGAACGATCTGTTCGATTTTTTTCATTACCCGAAGTCCTAGTGGAAGATACGAATATACCCCAGCCATGTCTTTGTGAATAAATCCAGCACGTATAAGTAACTTCGCATTAGTTGATACCTCGTCTTTTGGGGCATCTTTACGAGTTTTGAAAATAAGTGTTGATTGACGCATGTATAAACACTATATCAGAAGTGGTATATATTGTGGAGAGGCATTTACAAAAAATACGCATGTGGTATTGTACTGTCAGCACGATCAGGCCTCCCTCGTCGTGTCTGTAGTCAAAAAGGGCTATGGAAAATTACAACTCAAATGGAAACACTACTTCCTAACAGCCAGAGACAGGCTTACCGCGATAAATTTATTGCAAAAATAGTATTGGTAATCGCTGCAATCTTTTTCTTTATAAGCCTCGTGCTCGGCGTGATGATCTATAAGAATGCTCATTCACAATCGCGTTCTGAAAGACATTCACCCTCCATTGAGGGTATAGTCGAGTGACAATCAATCAGCAACCCACAGGCGCACTCCACGCCTGTTTTTTTATCTATCAAAATCAAATAACATTTTTTCAGATGATATCCGAGACGTGAGTGAGGATTGTGACCAAAATGTACGAATAGTACTTTGCGGGAACAAACGAACGAAACAACGATGAAGATCGCTGAAATAATATTATTTGAAAAACAACTTCGAAAGATCGTGATACGTAATCACTATCATCAAAAGAATAAGTAATACAAAACCTGTTGCGTTTAACGTATTTGCAACGCGTGTAGGAATGGGCTTTCGGGTAATCGATTCAATTAAAACGAAGAGAAGGCGTCCACCATCAAGCGCTGGAAATGGCATAAGATTAATAACTGCAAGATTGATAGAAATGAGTGAAGTAAAGAACAAAAGATACGCAAACCCAGATTTAGAGGCGCTTCCTACCATTCCGACAATTCCTACTGGTCCTGACACTTGATCAAAGTGTGCCTGTCCATGAACGATTGTTCCGATGAAATTAAATAAACCCTGAGCAGTAAGCACGGTCGCGGTGTAAGTCACTTTCAAACCTTCTATGGGCGCTTTGTAGAAAGGTACTTTAATGATCCCCGCCGACTCCATGGCAATACCAACAGCCGCTTTATCATTTATGATGCCTGGAACAGGAACTGTTTTTATTTCAAGTGGAACTCCACTGCGATTGAGACTAAAAGTAAGAATTTCACCTTGATCTTCTGAAATGAGTGTTTGAATTTTTGAAACCTGAAGATCATTTCCCTCCAATCGTTCCTTTCCTTTTTGAATTCCCACTATAACATCTCCCACTTTAATACCACTTTTATCTGCAGGCGATGCGGGTACCACTTGAGAGATAAGCACCTTTGCGTCTTTTAAATAATCAGAGTTGGCATCAAAAGAAACAAGCGGAGAAATACCCAACGTAAGCGCACCGCTGATGAGAATCCATGCAAAAATAATATTAAATACTATTCCCGCAATAAGAACAGCTGCCTGAATGGGACGAGATTTCGAAGTAATACTTCGGGATGAGTCACTGCCAGTAAGAGATTCCTCTGTAGGATTTTCACCAAAAATACTGACGTACCCACCAAATGGAATGAGGTTAAGTTTGTATACAGTTTCGCCTACTTTCTTTTGATAGAGAGTTGGAGGAAAACCGAGTGCAAATTCATCCACGCGGATTCCAGAAAGTTTTGCCACTAAAAAGTGACCAAGTTCGTGGACAAAGATGAGAACGGCGAGAATGATGAGAAAAATAATGAATGTCATGCGGGGTAGTTATGAAATAATTATGAATGAATCTCCTTTTCCTTTTTTGTTAAATGTTCGTCGCACTTTGTATTTGCGTCTTTGACTAATTTATCAACTTCCGAGCGGTAGCGTGCTGCTTCATCTTTTCCAAACTCTCCTTCTTTTTCTTCCGCTTGAATGTCCTTAAGAACTTTTTCACGCTCCTGCCGAATGCGTACTTTTGTTGATTCTAAATGATCTTTGGCGGCTTTTATGAGGGTTGTTCGACGATCTGCTGAAAGTTCAGGAAGCACCACTCGTACACCTTTATCGTCGACAATGGGAGAAAGACCCAGACTTGAAACAATGATTGCCTTTTCGATAGTTTGTACTTGAGACATATCCCAAGGTGCTATTCGAATAGTCCGTGCATCTTCAACTGAAATAGTTGCCACTGACGAAAGCGGCATCCGCGCGCCATATGATTCTACGTTTATACCATCAAGAAGTGCAGGAGTAGCACGGCCGGTACGAAGTGAAGTATATTCCTTTGAAAGCCATTCTTCAGCTTCTTTTAATCGCAATTTGAAATCAGAAAATTGATAAGCCATGTGGTCATGATATCAGACCACTTTCGATAGTGCAAAATTATAATTTTCTATCTTATCAAGACTATCTTGCTCATCAATTTGAATTTGTGAAAATACTTTTTCAAGCTCTTCCTTACTCTTTTGTAAGGTACTTGCTTGTGCTTCTAAATCCCAGACTTTCTTTTCACTTTGCCGATAGGCAGCTTCAATACGCCATCGTTCTTCTTCTGCTTTGTGCTTGCCTTTTTCATCTGTAATAGTATTTTCTACTTTTTCTGCTTCAGCAAGCATTTTCTTCTGGTCCGCTAATTCCTGACGTGCCTCAAAAAGCGCCTTTTGTATACTTTCGGCTTCAGTTTTTTCTTTAAGCCACCGTTCTTCGTAGGTAACTTTTTTCTCCCGAAGATCAGCAAGGATTTTCTCCTCAGTAACTTTGGCTTCACCAGCATGGCCCGCTTCTTTTTTTACTATTGCTGCAAGGTATTCCTTTTTTATTTCTCGCTGTTCTTCCTCGAGACGCTTTACTTCTTTTTGCTTTTCTTCAATCTGACGATTGAGATCTTCAACTTTCTTGTGAATAATCCATCGATCTTTTTCATACATCTGACGACGGTCCTCAAGCTGCCATCGTTTTTCTTCAAGATCTTTAATTGCCGCAATCGATGTAGCCTGTTTCTCTTCAGCTATTATAAGAGCTTCCTGCTCTTCCATAGACTTTTCTTTATTTTTTAGAGTCTGCAAATCATGTTGTTCCGTATTGCGCATTACAATCAAGCTACTTATTTCTTCACCGATCATTCGCTTTCTTTTTTCTACTTCCCTATCTTTATCCATCAAATTTTGATGTTCAACATTTACTGTGGGCTTTATTTCTGCTGTTGGTGCAGATCGTGGCACAAATGCCGGAGTAATCGGCTTCGGCGCGTGAGGAGGAATGGGTTTAGTCACAGCAGGTTTCACTTCTACTTTGGGCTGAGGTGGAATCGGTTTAGGTACGGGTGGTGGAACAGGCTTGGGTTCAGGTATGACAGGTGTTGGTTTTAATTCAGCCGTTTGAGCTTGAGGTGGAGGAACAATGACAACAGGAATCGGCTGCGGTGCTGGCTGAATGGGAGCAGAAACAGGAGACGTGGGAACAGGTGCTGGTGGTGATTGTTGCCCACTCATTCCCATTTGTGACTGTACTTGTAGACGAACTTCTTCTTTCATCGCTTCTTGCTGTTTTCGTTGCTTAATAGCTTCAATAATTTCATCTTTAAGGTCGGTAGTTATATGAACTTTCAAATCCTGAAGATTGTTGGTTATATTAATATTATTTGCTGTTGCTTGTGCTTTAGATGGAGGAACATAACCCGGAAGTTTAATGTCAGGATTAAGTTGGGGAGGAATAGGAATTACTGGCATTGGTTTATCGGCCACTTGATTCGGCTTTCGCATTCCTGCTTGAGTAAGATAGGGACGAGGAGCCTTCCCTGCCTTCAATACGATTTTCATTTCAGAAAGATCTTCTTCTTCAACGGGTAAACTATCTACGTAGGAAAGTGCTTCTTGTCGTAGTGCAGGATTAAGCCGATCCAAATCTTCTTTCGAGATTTTATTCTGCTTAATAAGACGAGCAGTATCAACAACAATAGTACGCGTGTGCTTTGGATCCATATAGATATATTGTAGCAGAAATGTAATAAATGAAAAACTGTCCCCACGCAATAATGCGTGGGGACAGTGATAAGTCGAGACAACTTGAACTAAACAGGTACTTCTACTGACAATTGTTTGAGCACCGCACTGAGGTTGCTTGTTGATTCAGAATGAAATCCCGCTTCTTGTTTCTCGGTTTGACCAAAAAGCTGATCGAGATATTTAGAAAACGACACCTCCTTAGTTCCCTCTTCAGTATTTAATGTAATAACAGTGTCAGCAATTGAACTGTCGATTAAAATAATACTTCGTTCAATCCTTCCATTTAGTGAAGCATCAAAGACGAGCATGAGCGTTTGCATCATTTCATCTGATCTTTTTTTTGTGCGATGTGGACATTCATCTGAACGATTTGTCCCAACCTTAGGATGCGAAGGGAAAATAGGTCCGACAATTAAAACATCGAAGTCATGCTCGCTTTTGAGCATTTTAGTTGCAAGGTCGTACGACCGGATGAACCGCATACTCAAGTTTGATTGAGAAAATTCTGCGAGGGTAAGTGAGTCGTCAGTACTGACGATGAGAATGTTTTTAGCCACAAGTTGTATCCTTTCAGGAGTTGTCGAATTTTAATATATTGTTTAGAACATCTCTGCCTCAGAATTGAAGCTAAGAGCAAAACCTAAATTACCACGATTTTGAGCTGAGTTCAAGGTTATACCCTAAACTCCATCACGTCGCCGTCTTTAACTATAT
>JAYTST010000039.1:0-5266 GCA_043745565.1 bacterium | reverse complement strand
AAAAGCGCACGAAGCTCTTATTAAAGGAGAATATTCTGCAGTTGAACTTGCCGAAGCTTATCTTTCAGAAATAAAAAATAAAAATCAAGACGTCAACGCGTATTTGGAAATCTATGATGATGTGATCGAACAAGCAAAAGTTGCAGATCTACGAATAAAAGCGGGAACAGAAAATGATAATCTACTCATCGGAATTCCTATTGCAGTTAAGGATAATATTTTAATCAAAGGAAGAAAAGTAGGGGCAGCTTCGAAAATCCTTGAAGAATATGTGGGTACGTACGATGCAACTGTTATTTCGAAATTGAAAGATAAAGGAGTGGTTTTTCTCGGTCGCACCAACATGGACGAATTTGCTATGGGAGGGTCAACTGAAAACTCAGCGTTCGGTGTGACCAAGAACCCTCTCGACCTTACGCGTGTCTCGGGAGGCTCTTCAGGAGGTTCGGCTGCTGCACTTGCGATGAACGGCGCGCTTCTTGCGCTTGGGTCAGACACAGGTGGTTCTGTGCGACAGCCGGGATCTTTCTGTGGTGTTGTTGGTTTTAAACCAACTTACGGAGCCATTTCTCGCCATGGTCTAATAGCGATGGGATCATCGCTTGATGTGATCGGGCCGATGGCGAGAAATGTTACTGATGCAGAAATTCTCTTCAATGTAATTAAAGGTACTGATGCGATGGACAGCACTTCTTTTTACCCAGAAAAAACTGAAACAAAAAATAATAAACGAATCGGAGTTATAAAAGGACTGCTTGAAAAAAGGGGAATTGATGAAGTAGTGAAGAAAAATTTTGAGGAAATGCTCGTTACATTAAAAAAGGAAGGTTATGAAATTGTAGAAGTAGATATTCCACATATCGAATATTCTTTGGCAGTGTATTACGTTGTTATGCCTGCGGAAGTGTCATCAAACATGGCTCGTTTTGATGGTATGAGATTTGGTCTTCGTATAAATGGTAAAAATCTTCTTGAAGATTACACAAAGTCGCGTGGGCAGGGATTTGGGAAAGAGGTTCGACGTCGCATTATTCTTGGAACGTATGTATTGTCTGCGGGGTATCACGACGCGTATTATAATAACGCGATTAAAGTACGAAACGCGCTTAAAGCAGATTTTACGAAAGCGTTCGAAAGTGTCGATGCTATTCTTACACCAACTACACCAAACACCGCCTTTAAAATTGGTGAAAAAGCAAATGACCCTCTTGCTATGTATCTTGAGGATATTTTCACTGTTACCGCAAACCTTGTAGGTTGTCCAGCGATGAGTGTTCCTTCAGGAAATGTTGACGGACTTCCATTGGGTGTACAGATTATGGCACCGCACTACCGTGAAGATGTATTATTTACCCTAGGAAAAGAAATAGAATCATATGTCAGATAAAAAACCCGAAAAGAAAGCAGATAAAAAATTTGACAAAAAGGGTGATAAAAAACCTGCACCCGAAGCGGCAACGTTCCCGTACTTGATCGTATTTGCATTACTGGCTATGATATTTTTTCTTCCACAACTCTTTTCCCGTTTCTTAGAATTATTTGGTTTCACTTCTACAGATGGAAATGTCAGTGAAGGAAGTTCTTCATTTTTTGATTCTGCCACATTCGATAGTTACAAACGATTATTTGTCGGCTTAGTCTCATCAGCTCAAGTTATCGCAGCATTTATTTCGCTGTTGCTCATAATGGGAATTATCTATGCTCGATTTAAACTTAACCAAATTAAACGCGAGGAAAAGTTACAAAAGCTTATTAAGCAAAAGCAAACTCAAAAACAAGAAGCAAAAAGCGTCACAGAAAACAAGAAATGGAACCGCGTACTTGAGCATGTGTCCTCAACAAATCCTTCTGATTGGAGATTGTCGGTTCTTGAGGCAGATATTTTGCTCGCCGATCTTCTTGATAAGGTAAATCTCACAGGCGAAACTATAGGCGATAAATTAAAATCTGCGACTACTGAAAACTTTCATTCCTTGCAAATTGCTTGGGAAGCACACAAAATACGTAATTTGATAGCACACGAAGGTTCGGATTTTAATTTAAGTCAGCGAGAAGCAAAGCGAGTAATTGCGTTATACGAAGAGGTATTTAAGGAGTTTTATTTCATTTGATTTTTGAGCTACAAAAATCATGTCGAAAATTTCATTGTTGCGGGGCCCGGATTCGAACCGGGATCTCAAGGTTATGAGCCTTGCGAATTGCCGTTACTCTACCCCGCTAGGTAAGTGGCTTAAAGGATAACCTATAAAAGGCAGTTGAGTCAAGAGCCGTTTACTGCTATATTGCATAATGTTAACCAATGTCGGGGTAGCTCAGTCGGTAGAGCACAGGACTCATAAGCCTGGGGTCGTGGGTTCGATCCCCACCTCCGACACCAAGAAAAACACGCAAAATTTCCAATCGGGGTACTATGTCCCCGTAGGGGAAGTTCCCTTTAACTTCTTGCCAGGTCCTTTATTAAGTTTCGCAATACAAAAAATCTAAAGTTTTTATCAATTTCCAGCTTGCTCTTTTTATGTGAGGGATTATTATTTATGTAATGAAAAAAGATACAAGTGAGCTCATTTTGAAAGAAGTCATTAAAATCAACAAACGACTTGATGTTATAGATATTCGTCTAACCAAAATAGAAACTCGTCTGGATATCATTGAGGTTCGTGTGGATAAAATTGAAACTCGCTTAGGTAAAGTTGAGGAACACCTGGGTAAAGTCGAAGAATCAATAGTTGGTTTGAAAAACGAAATTACCTCAATTAATTATAGACTGGACTCTATTGAGTTAAATATGAGTGGTATTGCTTCAATGTTTACCTCTTTTGGTGAAAAGGTGTACGGTGACCATGAAGGAAGAATTACAAAATTAGAAATAATAAACGCATGAAAACATTAATAAAATCACTGGCACCTTACAAACAACACAATAACGATTTACTTTTCACCTCGACTTCCAGTCGAGGCAGGGAGTATGTGTTAAAAATGCGG
This sequence comes from bacterium, assembly GCA_043745565.1. GTDB lineage: Bacteria > Patescibacteriota > Minisyncoccia > Phycocordibacterales > CALRBL01 > CALRBL01. Next base: position 2,284 of record JAYTST010000039.1, on the reverse strand, counting down.
GATTTGCCTGAGAGTGACAAACCACGCGAGAAATTGTTATCAATGGGTCCTGCAGGACTTTCCACCAAAGAATTACTGGCAATTATTTTAGGAACAGGAACTATCAAAGAAGATGTACTCACAATGTCCGGCAGAATCATAAAGGATTATGGCGAAAAAAGTCTTATCTCAATGATTGACGCTCGAAGAATGTCTAGCGACTTTGATATTCCACTTATTAAAGCACAGCAGATTGTCGCCTGTGGAGAACTAGGAAGACGATTTTTTGCTCGCAATCAAAATGGTTTAGCGGTTATCCGCGTGGCAGAAGATGCTTATGAATATACCAAAGACATGCGTGAACTTCCTCGAGAACATCTCCGCGGGATTTATTTAGATACTCACAATCGCGTTATCCATGATGAGGTTATTTCAATTGGCACGCTTAATTCAAATTTAGTCCATCCGCGTGAAGTATTTAAATCCGCAATTGAATACAACGCGGCAGCGATTGTTCTGGTACATAATCATCCATCAGGTATTTCAACACCAAGTCAATCTGACGTCGAAATTACCAAACAACTTATCGAAGCGGGTAAAATCGTGGGAATAAATTTACTGGATCATATTATTGTTACCAAAGACGGTTTCAATAGTGTTGAAGTTGAATATTGATCCATGAAAACAGAAGCTCGAACATATTTTGACACTAAGCTTTCCCATTTTGATGACGTTTCAAAACGACTTTTCAATCGTGTCATTCCCACAAATCCAAATAATATTCGTCATATTCATTTATCCGGAATCTGCGGAACGGCCATGGGTTCGCTTGCAGTACTATTAAAAAAAGCAGGATACGAAGTTTCCGGCTCGGACGAACATTGTTATCCTCCTATGAGCAACGTGATCACAGAGCTTGGAATTATTTTTAGAGAGGGTTTTAAAGTAGAAAATATCAAAGATGCTGATGTGATTGTAATTGGTAATGTCTGCGGACCTGATAATCCAGAAGCTGAGTATGCCCGTGAAAATAATATTCCTACCTTATCACTACCCGAAGCCATAAGTTTATTTTTTATTAAAAATAAAAAGTCACTAGTCGTTGCTGGTACTCACGGTAAAACTACCACTACAGGTCTACTTTCACATGTTTTTCAAAATGCAGCTTTAAAACCTGGATTTATGATTGGCGGTGTGCGGCAAGGCGGGGAAGAAAGTGCGGTCATCGGTGAAGGTGGCTATTTCATAAGCGAAGGAGATGAATACGATACGGCGTATTTTGATAAGTCACCAAAGTTTTTACATTATAAACCCAACACCGCAATCATCACCTCGCTTGAGTTCGATCATGTTGATATTTACAAAGATTTTGAAGAATATCGTCGGGCCTTTGTTTTTCTAGCTCAAGAACTACCATCTGACGGAAATCTTTTTTTATGGGGCGATGATGAAAAAGTACATGCTCTTGCCGCGGAAACAGAAGCAAAAGTCACCTTTTATGGTTTGGGAAAAATAAACGATATTCGGGCGGAGGACATTGTTATTGAAGAAGCAGGGCAGTATTTTTCATTGATTGTTTCAAATGTGGACCGGGGGCGTTTCTTTTTGCCACTTTCAGGAAAACATAACCTTTTGAATGCGCTTGCGGTCTGTGGAGTATCTTTATCTGAAGGTTTATCATTGCCATATATTCAGCAAGGCCTGGCCTCGTTTAGTGGGATGAAACGGCGACAAGAAGTTGTATACGATAAAAATCAGATTACCATTATTGACGATTTTGCACATCACCCAACTGCAGTACTCGAGACAATAAGCGGAATTAAATCTAAATTCAAGATAAATGAAATGGGTCGGCGACTCGTGGCTTTTTTTGAACCACGATCTGCAACAAGTCGGCGAAAAGTGTTTGAGACTGATTATGGAAACTCATTTGATGAAGCAGATTTGGTATTCATATCGACACCTGAACTTCGCAACAACGACGATGCTTCACAATTTATCAATCCCGATACTGTGGTGAAACAAATCAATGAAAAAGGCGTAGTAGCATCAGCTTTTAAAAATGCCGACGATCTTCTTGTGGGTGCGCTTCCGTTAATACAAAAGGGTGACGTAATTCTTATTATGTCTAATGGCGCTTTTGATGGTATACACACAAAACTTGCACAAAAGCTCGATCTAGCGTAATTTTCTCTCGAGGAACAGCTTGTCTGTAACTGTATTTTAAACAACAAACAAAAAGAAAGGGATATATCATTGAGAACTAAAATTAAATCAACAAAGTATGCCGTTCAGTTAATTCTTG
>JAYTST010000038.1:0-5411 GCA_043745565.1 bacterium | reverse complement strand
GCAAAGTAACGCCTTCACAAGTAATGAATACACGGGCTTTTATGCAAAAGCTCACGCAAAACATACCTCAAAAATAATCGACATCGTGTCAGATATTTATTTGCATTCTACTTTTCCCGCTCCCGAAATCGAAAAAGAAAAAGGAGTGATTATTGAAGAAATTAATATGTACGAAGATCGTCCCGAATCTAAAGTAGGAGAGGTTCTCGATGAAAAAATGTACGAAGGTCAGCCATCGGGACGGGCTATTTTAGGAACGAAGGAAACAGTGCGTGCCATAACACGCGAAGATCTTTTGAAATATCACAGAGAGCGATACGTAGCAGAAACAACTTTAGTAGTGGTCTCTGGAAAAATTGATGAAGAAAAAGTAATCACTGAAATCTGCGAAGCATTTAAGGAAGTAAAAGTGTCCACAAAAATCGCCAAAGAAAAAACGGTTGATAAACAGAAAAAGGTGGAAGTAGTTATTCATCACAAAAAAGCTGATCAAACGCATTTGATTCTTGGGTATCGGTCATTTGATACGTATGACAAACGAGATTTTGCTGCATCGCTTCTTGCTACCATTCTCGGGCAGGGAATGAGTTCGCGTTTGTTTACAAAACTTCGCGAAGAACTCGGCGTTTGTTATTACGTGCGCGCTTCTCACAGTACTTCAGCTGATCACGGTGCATTTTATATTTCAGCAGGGGTTTCTAATGACCGACTTGAAGAAGCGGTGAAGGCGATTGTGACTGAAGTCAAAAAACTCGTCAATGAAAAAGTAGATTTACGTGAACTTCAAAAAGCAAAAGATTTTCGTATTGGAAACTTTTTTCTCAATCTTGAATCTTCAGATGCATACGCAGATTTTTATGGTTTCCAGGAAATCATGCGTGAAAAAGTGTTGTCACCCGAAGAAGTAGTCAAACGCATTGAAGGTGTAACCGCTGAAGATATTCAGAATGTGGCACGCGATATTTTTATGGCAGAAAAAGCCACTTTGGCTATGGTTGGACCTCACGAAGACAGTCAGAAGTTTTGTGATATTATTAGCGATATATCCTAATAAGTCTCAGTTACCTATATGAAAAAACCTTTCTACATTACTACTACTTTGCCCTACGTGAATTCGGACCCTCATGTTGGTTTTGCCATGGAAATTATTCGTACAGACGTAATTGCGCGCTACCGACGACTTGCGGGCGACGATGTCTTTTTTAATACCGGAACTGATGAGCATGGAATGAAGATATATGATGTAGCTCGCAAAGAAAATATTACACCGCAAGAACATGTCGATACATATGTTCAGACTTTTTATAAACTCAAAGAAAGTTTAAATCTAAGTTACACGCATTTTATTAGGACTACTGACCCTGCACACATCAAGGCCGCTCAACATTTTTGGGAACTTTGTTTGAAGAAAGGGGATATCTACAAAAAGAAATATCAAGCGAAGTACTGCGTTGGTTGTGAAATGGAACGTCATGATTCCGAAATCGAAAATGGTCACTGTGTTCTTCACCCACATCTTGAGCTTCAGTTTATCGAAGAGGAAAACTATTTCTTCGCTTTTTCAAAGTATGAAAAACAGTTGCTTGATTTGTACGCAAAACATCCAGATTTTGTAATTCCTTCGACTCGTCAGCACGAGATTACTACGTTTGTGCAAAGTGGTTTGAAGGATTTCAGTATTTCGCGTTTAAAAGCCAAAATGTCGTGGGGAGTTCCCGTTCCAAATGACGAAGATCACGTTATGTATGTGTGGTTTGATGCATTTATTAATTATATTTCAACACTTGGATGGCCTGAAAATACTGACCAGTTTAAAAAATATTGGATCAATGGAACTCCTGTTCAGTATTGTGGAAAAGATAATCTTCGCCAACAATCGGCGATGTGGCAGGCGATGTTGATGTCGGTGGATATTGCACCTTCTCGTCACATTGTTGTTGATGGTTTTATTACAAGTGGGGGAGTGAAAATGAGTAAAAGTTTAGGAAATGTTATCAATCCACTTGAAGTGGTAAAAGAATATGGAACTGATGCGCTTCGTTATTATCTTCTCCGTGAGAGCGCACCTTTCGAAGATAGTGACTTTACTATGGAGAAATTCAAGGAAGCCTACAATGCAAATCTCGCAAATGGCATCGGCAATCTTACTTCGCGCATTATGAAAATGGCGGAAACACATCTCGACGGTCCTGTGGAAATTCCCGAAGAAAATAAAGTGTGGAGCGATGAGTATGTAAATGCGCTGGCAGCTTTTGATATTAAAAAAGCGATTGATGTGGTGTTTGCAAAAGTAAAATCATTAGATGAAGATATCCAAAAGAATGAACCGTTTAAATTGGTAAAAGTTGATCCAGAAAAAGCAAAAGAAATGATAAAGTTTTTAGTAATTTGTTTAAACGGCGTGGCAGGGCATCTTGAGCCGCTTCTTCCCGAAACTTCTGCAAAAATTAAAGCTGTGATCAAGGCAAACAAAGTACCTGAAATACCGTTGTTTATTAGAAAAGAGTAATCAAAATTAAATATATGGAAATGACATTAGATATGAAAGGTCTTGATAAGAAATGTGAATGTGGTTTGGAAAAGTTAGCAGGAAATTGCTGTCGAAATGCCGAACAATGTCCGTGTGGTTCTGGTGATAAGGTGCGAGAGTGTTGCCTCAAAGCTCATGATTCAAAAAACGAATAATTATCAATCGACACTTGATTACATCAATCAAGTAAGCAATATTTCTTTTCGAAAAAACTTCGGGCATCTCAAACGAGACTCGCAGTTTTTTCTTGATAGAATATCTTTCTTTCTAAAACTTCTCGATAATCCTGAGTACGGTTTTAAATTCATTCATGTTACAGGAACTGCTGGAAAGGGGAGTGTCTCTTCGATGGTTCATGATATGTTGGTTTCATCCGGCGAAAAAGTAGGTCTTTTTACGTCGCCTTATACAACAAGTGCCATTGAGAATATTAAAGTAGATAATTTATATATTTCACCAACCGATTTTATTTCGATTGTTGAAAGTTTGAAGCTGTTTATTGAGAAAGCGGAAAAAAGTAGCTACGGCAGACCTTCGTCGTTTGAATTATTTTTTGCTATCGCTCTTATTTATTTTAAACAGCAAAAGTGTAAATGGGTGGTACTTGAAGTAGGGCTTGGCGGCAGATTTGATGCTACTAATACCATACCTTCAAGCATTATTTCTGTTATAACTACTATTGATTATGATCACACAGAAATTCTTGGAAAAACATTAAAGGAAATTGCTACTGACAAGGCGGGAATAATTAAAGAAAAAAGTATTTTTATAAGCGCGGAACAGCGCCCACATCTCAAGCAGATTTTTAAAAGGATTGCTGATGAGAAAAAGACTGTGTATTATTTTATTCCGAAACAAAAATCCTACATTGAATATAACCGTTCGTTGGTGCATAAGATTGGCGAAATACTAAAGATTGAAAAAGACATTGTTGAGAAGGGGATTTCGATGACAAAGATGCCTTGTCGTTTTGAAATTATGCAGAAATCGCCATTGGTAATACTGGATGGCGCACATAATCGTTCGAAGATCAAAACAACAATTGATAATCTTAAACAACTCTCATTTAAAAAATTAATACTTATTATCGCATTAGCCGAAACAAATAAAGATACCTTGGCGGTTCTTACTCCACTTATTCCTTTGGTGGATAGTATTATTCTTACCTCGCTTCAAGCTGCAGAAAGAAAATCTATTCACCCCAATGTACTTTTAAAGAAAGTAAATCAGTTGAAAAGAAAAAAAGTAAAAGTACATATTTACTTAGATCACAAAGAAGCTTACTTAAAAGCAGAGCATGAAAGTTCTTTGGAGGATTGCATTTTAGTGAGTGGTTCATTTTTTTTGGCCGGAGAACTACGTAAAAAGTGGTATAGTGAAAGTTGGATTTTAAAAAATAGAAAGAGTTTTAAAAATTAAAACTAGACCACACTAAAGTTAAAGTATTTATCAATTTACGGCTTGCATTTGATTTGGTGAGTTTTATAATTAGCTTAATGACAAAGAAGGATAAACACGAAATAGCAACACTCATTAACCAAAACTTTGATACACGTTTTGAGCACTTTGACAGTAAGTTAGATCAAAAATGGGGGAGGCATTTAGATGAGCGTTTTAATCAGTTTGAGATAAGGCTCGAAAAGAAATTAGATGAGCGTTTCGAGCATTTTGCCATACTCATGAATAGAGGGTTTGAAATTCAAGCAAAATGGTTAGATGAGAGAATGGATATAAAAATGGATTATCGATTCGGTCAATTTCGCGAGTATCTAGATGAAAAGTTTCAAGTTGTTGCTGAGGGTTACCGAATGACAAACGAGCGACTCGACAGGGTAGATAATCGATTAGGTAACCTTGAAACTCGATTTGATCGACTTGAAGGAAACTTATTACTTTCTGGCGTGATTGCTTAACTTCGATATGGAATTTCAACCTCGTTTCATCGACATTCACTCGCATCTTAATTTTCCAGATTATGACGTGGACAGGGAAGCAGTGATCGCCCGAATGAAAGAAGAAGGTATTGCGACTATCACAATAGGCACTTCTTTAGAGACATCGCAAAGCGCGGTAGAACTTGCAGAAAAACACGATAATATTTTCGCATGCATCGGCGTTCATCCTGTTGATGGAACGGAAGCTCAGTTTAAGGAAGAAGAATTTAATAAGCTAGCAACTTCTTCGAAAGTTGTTGCGGTTGGTGAATGCGGACTTGATTATGGAAGGAAAGGGGAGATTGACGATGAATCAAAACAGAAACAAGTAGAGCTTTTTGAAAAGCAGATTGATTTTGCAGTAGCTCACGATTTACCCTTGATGATTCATGGTCGGAATGCGCATGGGGATATTATTGAGATCATACGAAGGAAGAAGGAAGGGTACGGTAACAAGCTTCGGGGGAATGCTCATTTTTTTACAGGAACTATTGCAGAAGCAAATGGATATATCGAGCTCGATTTTAGCATTTCTTTCACCGGTGTACTTACGTTTACTCATGATTATGATGAGGTGGTTCGATCTGTGCCGCTTTCTTCGATGATGGCAGAAACTGACGCTCCGTATGTTGCCCCTGTGCCGTTTCGGGGTAAGCGAAATGAACCGATGTTTGTAAAAGAAGTGGTTAAAAGCATTGCTTCTATAAAGGAAGAGGTGGAAGAAGATGTACAAAAAGCTGTAGTAGAGAACGCAAAACGGCTATTTGCAAAGATGAAATACCTATGATAAGTTAGACACCTATGGATAAAAGCGAACAAACTGAATCAGAACAGCGAATTTACGAATTAGGTTATCACCTGGTTCCTATTATTGCTGAAGAAGGCATTATGGCTGAAGTTGCCTCACTTAAGGCTCTTGTTGAAAAAGAAGGTGGTGAGATTAGTGC
>JAYTST010000037.1:0-5551 GCA_043745565.1 bacterium | reverse complement strand
ATTATGATTGGTCGCGCGCTGTAGATACAACCGATCCTAAATACTACAAATGGACGCAATGGATTTTCTTGAAATTACTTGAAAAAGGATTGGCATACGAATCATATGAATCGATTAATTGGTGTCCGGTTGATAAGACTGGTTTGGCTAATGAAGATATTGAAAATGGTCGTTGTGAGAGATGTGGTACGCTTGTAGAAAAAAAGCCTATGCGACAGTGGGTACTGAAGATTACTGAATATGCCGATAGAATGCTAGCGGATTTGGATGCAAAGAACGCTGATGGAAGCCTACTTCTCGACTGGCCGGAATCGATTAAAGAATCGCAGAGAAATTGGATTGGACGAAGTGAGGGGGCAGAATTTGATTTTAAAATCAAAAATAATTCTGAAAAAATTACAGTATTTACTACTCGAGCTGACACATTATTTGGTGTTACGTATATTGTACTTGCACCCGAGCATAAAAATATTTCGAATCTTATTGAACATGTTAAAAACAAGGAAGAAATTCTTGAGTATATAGAAAAAACGAAAACAAAAACTGAAATCGACCGTACTGATGCTAAAAAAGAAAAAACAGGAGTAGAGCTCAAAGGAATAAAAGCGATTAATCCCGCAAACGGAGAAGAAGTTCCGGTGTGGATTGCTGACTATGTGCTCGCGGACTATGGAACAGGCGCGGTGATGGCTGTTCCCGCCCACGATGAGCGAGATTTCGATTTTGCGAAGAAGTATAAGTTGCCCGTAAAGTCAGTAATTGCATGGGAAAGTGGTATAAAAAGAGAGAATGAAGAACGCCGGGATGGAGGATGTGCTGTTGTGTTTGATCCTAAAACTCAAAAATATGCTTTTGGACATATTTTGAGTGGAGGATACGATCTCTATGGCGGAGGGGTGGATAAAAATGAAAATATTGAAATGGGTATTATTCGTGAGGTTGAAGAGGAAAGTGGCTTACATGATTTTTTGTATAAGGAAATTTACGATGATGCATTTGTACATTATTACAATTCAAAGAAAAAAGTTTCGAGAGTAGCAAGAGCGACATGTATGCTCGTGGTTCTTAATTCAATAAGCAAAAAAGAAACAAAACTTGAAGCACATGAGGATTACGAATTGATATGGGAAGATCCTGAAACAATAATTAAATGGTGGAAAAATAATAATATCAATCACGACCTTGATCATTGGATTATTTTCATGCAAAAGGGTGTAAATAAAGCGATAGAGCAGGGATTCGATAAAACTAATCTTAAGTATCAGGAGGTCTCAAGTGTTTATGTTGGGACAGGTTCTCTTATCAATTCTGACACTTTCACTGATAGTAGTTCTGAAATTGCACGAGAAAAAATAACTGAGCAATTTGGAAAAAAAGTTGTGAAGTACAAGTTGCGGGACTGGGTTTTTTCTCGCCAGCGTTATTGGGGCGAGCCGATTCCTGTTTTACACGACGAAAGAGGAGACATTATTCCCGTTTCAGAAAAAGAGTTGCCTGTAATTCTTCCTAAAGTAAAATCATACGAACCGTCTGGAACTGGCGAGTCTCCACTCGCAACCATTCTTTCGTGGGTGAATGTTACCACAGGAAAAGGAAGGAATAAAAAAACATTTCGTCGGGAAACCAACACTATGCCACAATGGGCAGGTTCTTCGTGGTATTACTTGCGTTACATGGACCCTGATAACAATAATAAAATTGTTGATCCATCTAAAGAAAAATACTGGAATGAAGTTGATCTTTATGTTGGAGGTGCTGAGCACGCAACACGACATCTTATTTACGCTCGTTTTTGGCATAAATTTTTATATGACATTGGTGTAGTCTCGACAATCGAACCATTTAAGAAACTTCAATCAGTTGGATTGATAATGGCTGAAGACGGTAGAAAAATGTCAAAGCGGTGGGGTAACGTCATCAATCCCGACGATCTTGTAAAAATTTACGGTGCTGATGCGCTTCGACTTTATGAAATGTTTATGGGGCCTTTTGAGCAGGCAATTGCGTGGAATACTAATGGACTGGTAGGCACGCGGCGTTTCTTGGAAAAAGTGTGGAAGCTGGCTGAAAGAATAACACAACACCCCTTATCCCCTGATTCAGCAGAATCACCTACTGGGTCACTAACTAAAGAGGGGAAGGGTGACAGTGTCAATATTATTCTCAATCAGACGATTAAAAAAGTCAGCAAAGATATCGAAGAGATGAGATTCAACACCGCAGTGAGCCAGATGATGATTTGTGTTAATGAAATGGAAAAAAGCGAGTCTGTGAGTAAAAATGATTTTGAAATACTTTTGAAATTATTGGCACCGTTTGCTCCGCACATCACTGAAGAACTATGGAAAAAGTTCGGTAATAAAAAATCAATTCACCTTGAAGAGTGGCCTACATTCGATGCTTCGTTTATTGAGGATACAATGGTCACCATTGCAATCCAGGTCAACGGAAAAGTGCGCGAGGTAATTTCCATTCCAAAAGACGCTGGGGAAAGTGAGGTGAAATCGAAGGCAGAAGCCCTTCCAAGTATCTCGAAATGGATCGAAGGGAAGCTAGTTAAGAAGCTTATCTTTGTACCTAATCGCATATTAAATTTTATCGTTGACTTATAAGATTATTGATGATATAAATAAAACTAACTTTATGGCTGTAATAACATTTAAACCAAAACAAGTCACCAAACGCCTTCTTTCATCCCTTCATGATCGTGCTCGTGAGGTTATGATTAGTCGTTATGGCCTTGGAACTGACTCAGAAAGAATGACTCTTGAGGCCATCGGTAATGTCTATAGTATTACTCGTGAACGTGTTCGGCAGATCGAAAACAGCGCTTTCACAAATATCCGCAAGTCCGATGAATATAAGAAAGAAAAAGTAGTTTTTGACGAACTTGAAAAGATTCTCCACGAACTTGGAGGCATTGTTTCCGAGGAAACACTTTTAAATCACATCACTAAAGATAAGGCTCTCCAAAACCACACTAACTTTTTACTTGTACTCGGAGATGCATTTAAAAAAGAAAAAGAAGATGAAGAGTTCAAACACCGATGGTACATCGATTCTGATCTTTCAAAAAAGGTTCATGAATCACTACGACAGCTTTACAAGGGTCTTTCAGATGACGATCTTGTGTCTGAAACTGAACTCATTGCTCAATTCTTAGATCACGTCAAAGGACTATCCGAAAAGTATAAAAATGATGAAGTACTTAAACGATGGCTCGGAATGTCAAAACAGATCGGTAAAAATCCACTAGGAGAATGGGGACTTGTTTCTTCACCAAATGTAAAAACAAAAGGAATTCGCGATTATGCTTTTCTCGCAATGCGAAAACACGGTTCTCCGATCCACTTCCGCGATATTGCTAAAATCATCACTGACCTTTTCCATAAAAAAGCTCATCCCGCAACTACTCACAATGAACTCATTAAAGATGAACGATTTGTGCTTGTTGGACGTGGCCTTTATGCACTTTCTGAATGGGGATATCTTTCAGGAGTAGTTAAAGATGTAATCAAAAAAGTTCTTGATAAAAATGGCCCACTTACAAAAGATGAAATCATCGAAAAAGTACTCAAAGAGCGCTATGTTAAAGAAAATACTATTCTGGTCAATCTCCAAAATCCAAAATTCTTTAAAAAAAGTAAAGAAGGAAAATACTCTGTGGTATAATCTATAGATGATTACTGAAGAAACGTTCAACGCAATTCTTTTACTCTCGACCTTTTTTATTCCCATTATTTTAGGTTATATGTTTTGGCATTTATGGCTCCAATACGTTCGGACGCATTTTCTTCTTGCACAAGAACATATTTTGCTAGAATTCAAATTACCTCGTGAAATTACCAAATCCCCCGCAGCTATGGAAATATTTTTAAGTACGCTTTATCAGACTGGAAGTGAAAGCACTTGGTTTGATCGTTATTGGAAAGGTGGAATGCGACCGTGGTTTTCACTTGAACTCGTTTCCATTGAAGGACAAGTAAAATTTTTTATTTGGACGCGCAAAGGTTTAAAAAAAACTATCGAAACACAATTATATAGTCAGTATCCTGACATCGAAGTAGCAGAAGTACCTGACTATACTGAAGGAATAAGTTTCGAACCGGGGGTAAATGATATTTTTGGTTGCTATTTTGTAAAAGACAAAGAAAGTTTTTATCCCATAAAGACCTATATCGATTTTGGTTTAGATAAAGACCCAAAAGAAGAAGTGAAGATCGATCCGATTACGCCAGTATTGGAATTCCTTGGATCAATCGGTGAAGGGGAACAGGTGTGGTTTCAGATCATGGTCCGTGCCCACAAAAAAGAATCGATTGACCCCACTTCCAAAGAAAAAGTAGATTGGAGACATTTTGCCAAAGAAGAAATCAATTTGAAGATGAAACGAAATAAGGGCGAAGGTGAAAGTGGTGACCGACTTACAAAAGGTGAGAAAAATGCTATCGAAGCCGTGGAACGCTCAATAGCCAAACTCCCATTTGATGTAGGAATCCGCGCCATTTATATTGCCGACAAGGACAAAGCAAACAAAGATAACATTCCAGGCCTTCGGGGTGCCTTCCGTCAGTATGGTGCAGTAGATCTTAATAATATAAAGCCTGATGGTTCAACTTCATTTGATTATCCGTGGCAGGACTTTATGGATATACGTTTAAATGAAAAGAAGAGAAAAATTCTTTCGGGCTATAAAAACCGTGCTTATTTCCGGCCCGCTTATCCAAATGACGCCAAATATTCAATATTCAGCGTAGAAGAACTTGCAACCATTTTTCATTTCCCAGGAAAAGTTGCGCATACGCCTACAATGTCTCGCATCAGCTCAAAGAAAGGCGAAGCGCCTTCTAATCTTCCTATTTAATTTAAATTTCTCCTATGTTCCGAAAATTATTTCTTTTCGTAGTTGTGGTTTTGATTGTCACATTCGCCGTGTTCGGTTATATTATTATTTTTTTCCCTCCTCAGCACGCTGTTACAATGGTCACGATTGTAACGGGGGAAAGTGTAGAACGGATTGCTCATGATTTGCAGAATAATAAAGTTATTACCTCCTCGCTGCTATTTGGAGCCATCATTAAAGCGACAGAGAAAGATACCTCGATTCTTCCTGGTCAGTATTTATTTAACAGTAAAGAAAATATGTTTAGTATAATTTCCCGTATTTCATCCGGGAATTTTGGTATGGAACAGCGAAAAGTAACATTACCCGAAGGAATTTCGAACGAACAAATAGCAACATTAATTCAAAAGGAATATCCAGATTTTAACGTTGAAGCATTTTTAATCGAAGCAAAAGATAAGCAAGGATTTTTGTATCCAAACACTTACAACTTTGAAAGTACCTCAACTGATTATGTGATAAAAACATTGAGCGAGGAATTCGATGTTAAAACCGTTTCGCTTAAAAAAGAAGCAAGCGCGCTCGGTAAAAACTGGCGTGACGTTATTATTATCGCTTCGCTGCTTGAAGAAGAAGCAAACACACTAAAAGATTTTGCATTGGTTGCGGGCATTCTCGAAACGAGACTTGGTGTTGGAATGGCGCTTC
>JAYTST010000036.1:0-1549 GCA_043745565.1 bacterium | reverse complement strand
GAAAGGTTCGAGATGTCGGACTTCGCTACACTATTGTACGAGGACGATTGGACTGTTCAGGTGTTGAAGCTCGTCGAAAAGAACGATCAAATTACGGTGCGAAACGGCCAAAAGCAGGAGCTAAAGCCAAGTAGTTCTGTTCATTTCTTGCTCATAATCGGGCGTATAGAGTAAGTGCCACACAAAGGAGTGTGGTGCTGAAAGAAATCTATACAAAAAATTAATCAATTAATTAAATTACCTAAATGCGTAGAAAAGTAAAAAATCGAAATATTGCAAAACCAGACGACAAGTTTAATTCACTCGTTGTTGGAAAACTTATCAATTACATCATGGTAAGCGGAAAAAAAGTTACCGCTACTGCTGTCGTTTATAATGCGCTGGATGAAATTAAAAAAGTAGCTGCAGTGGAGGATCCAATTGCGGTTCTTACGACGGCTCTTAAAAACATTGCGCCTACAGTTGAAGTTCGTTCACGAAGAGTGGGAGGAGCTAACTATCAGGTACCTCGAGAAGTTCGTCCTGAAAGAAGCAGTTACTTATCAATGCGATGGGTTATTGACGCTGCTCGCGGAAAGAAAGGAAAGCCAATGCACCTAAAATTAGCAGATGAAATCATGCTTGCAATGAAGGGAGAAGGAGAAGCAATGAAGAAACGAGACAACACTCACAAGATGGCTGAAGCAAACAAGGCGTTCGCGCACTTGGCTTGGTAGAACCTTTTGTTTGTAAGGTTTTTTAACCACATCACAACACAAAAGATTTAACTTTTCTTTATTGTTATTTCATGTGGGAGGTCTATAATATCGACCATGTTAACAGATAAAGATCTCATGCTCATAGGTGCGCTTATTGATTCCAGATTGGATGCGCGTTTTGATGCATTTGAGAAGAGGATTGATGCTAAGTTTGATGCGTTTGAAAAAAGAATAGAAGCAAGGTTTATACAGCTAGAAAATGCAATCGCTGGACTATATAACCATATGAATGAGCGTTTCGATGAAGTAGAAGACAGACTAGATATTATAGAAGGAAAGGTAAAAGGTATTCCATCCAAATGGTGGATTTAGTAATTTGATATACTTTAATCATGTCAGAAAAACCTTCAGTAACAGTAATACAAGAAGACATTCCTACCGAAGCCCTTTCATTTCAAAAAAGAATCCACAAAGAAAATGTTCTTTTGTATGAGTTTAAAAACCTTGGGATTGCTATAGATACCACTGGAAAAAACCAAACAGATTTTCCAGAGATACTTTTCGGAACATTTCAGAATGTTTTCGGCGAAAATGGGATGAACCAACCTGATGTAAAAATCGAAGGGGTAAATATGGAGTACATAGCTAAATGTGTAGCTGAAGTTGCAAGAGACAGTGGTATAAGCACCTTTTGGTTTTATCCTTATGGTGATGACGAACCTGAAAATAAAGAGCGAAGAGAGAAGGCCAGGCTAAGTACCAATCTCCAATCTTTCAAACCCTCCTCATTAACAAAGATATGAATGCCAGTATGATCATTTGACGACTCGTCGACAATTTTTTCTCACAAT
>JAYTST010000035.1:0-5736 GCA_043745565.1 bacterium | reverse complement strand
AATTACTCTGGCCTTCATTACCCCTTTGATTTACTTTTTTGTAACACTAAAAAAACTCACTAAAAAGTTCAATGAAAAATTTGAAGAGAAAAAAATATTTCATGAGGAATTAGATCATTTTAAAAATGACCTAAAAGAAGAGCTTGCGCAACTCAATAAGCGTATCGAGAACAATGAAAAAGAATTACATCGATATGAGGATGCTTCTAAATAAGACTGGTGCGCGTGCTTGGAATCGAACCAAGGACCGCAGAGGTATAAGCTCTGTGCTCTAACCAACTGAGCTACACGCGCGTAAGGAAAATATACCACCAAGCTACTTAAATGACTACTCAAAATGCACATCCTCTTTTTCTGCCAATACCTTTTTCAAAATAGGGAATTGTGAAAGATTCGGATCGCTATCGATGAGATTTTTTGCTTCATTTCGTGCAAACTCCACCATTTTTAAATTCTTGAGTGCATCCATGGCGATGTCTGAAAGTCCCCATTGTTTGCGACCGTACAGCTCACCTGCACCCCGAAGGTTGAGATCGAGTTCGGCAAGTTCGAAGCCGTTTTTTGCGCGGGTCAAGGCACGTAAGCGTTCACTACTTTTTTCGCTTTTTGTTTCAGTCAGAATGTAGCAGTACGCTTGGTTATTACTTCGTAGGACACGTCCGCGTAGCTGGTGGAGTTGCGAAAGCCCGAAGCGTTCGGCGCCTTCGATCATAATTACAGTCGCGTTTGGCACGTTTACACCAACTTCGACCACAGATGTGGAAACAAGAATATCTATTTTGCCCGCATAAAATTCTTTCATAACTTTATCTTTCTCGGCAGGTTTCATTTTGCTATGCATGATGTCGATGGTGTAATTATTGAAGACCGTGTTCTGAAGCATTTCGGCTTCCTCTTTTACTGACCGTGCATTCAAGCTTTTTTCTTTGTCGGGATCTGGCGCATTGATGCGTGGACAAATAACATATGCTTGTCGACCTGCTTGAAGTTGCTGTTTTACTTTTTCATACATCTCAGTACGTTTGTGAGGAAGAATGATCTCAGTAATAATCGGTTTGCGTCCTGCAGGCATTTCGTCAAGTAAAGTCAAATCAAGATCCCCGTACATGGTCAGTGAAAGTGTACGGGGAATTGGTGTAGCGGTCATCGAGAGTAGATGAGGCAAAATAGAAGCCGATTTATCCTCCTTTTCGTTTTTATTAACTAAAGCTTTTCGCTGTTTAGTACCGAAGCGGTGTTGTTCGTCGATAATGACATATGAAAGATTTTTGAACTGTACTGATTTTTGGATAAGTGCGTGCGTGCCGATGACGATTGAGATCTCGCCATTTTTAACCCATTTCAAAAGTTGGGTTCGAGAAATTGTGGTGAAGGTTTCAGGATTTACTTTTGACGGGAATTTCAAACAACCGCTCCCTGTGATAAGGGCAATTTTAATCGGCAAATGTCCAAAGTATGAAATGAATGATTCAAAATGCTGACGCGCTAAGATTTCAGTCGGCGCCATGTAGGCAACCTGGTGGTCAGGCGATGCTTCATCGGGCAGCTTGGCTGTCGCAGCAAAAGCCGTTGCCGCAGCGACAAGTGTTTTACCTGAACCCACATCGCCTTCGAGAAGTCGTGACATCGCTTGCTCGCTTTTAAAATCGGAAAGTATTCCTTCAATAGCTTTTGTTTGAGCATTAGTCGGCTTGAAAGGGAAACGGGCAAGAAATTCATTTACTTTTTTCTCTTTACCGCTTATGAGGGCAGTTTTTTCTTGTTGGCGCAGTTTTCGTTCCTGCTGTTTTTTAAGTTGGATTAAAAATACTTCTTCAAATGCAAAACGTTTACGTGCCGAAAGTGCATCGTCTTTGTGCTGAGGAGTATGGATCCAAATAAGGGCAGTGTGAAGTGTGGGTAGATTATATTTCTGAAGAATAACTTCTGGTATCGGGTCCGGCATCTTATCAAGAATTGTGCTACGAATAATTTTACGAAATGCGTGATGAATCCAATTCGATGTGACGCCTTTTGTTTCGCCGTACACCGGATACAAAATATGCGCATCACCCTCACCGCCAAAAAGTGAATCGCCAATATTGAGCGGAATGTCAGTGACGGTCTCGATTTTTGGATTGCTCATATACAAACCACCTTTGCGCAACGACACTTTCCCTTCGACACGTACGAGGCTGTCTTCATTAATCATTTTGGCGATGTAAGGTTGATGAAACCACACCGCCTTTAACGCGCCAGTTTCGTCGCTGATAGTTCCTTCGGACATCGGAGTTTTCTTGATATATGCTTTGCCCGTTTTTAAATTTTTAATACGACCATATACAGCAGTTGTTTCACCTAGAATAAGATCTTCAATGCGTTTAGCTTCTGATGAATCACCATAACGAAGTGGAAAGTAGTAGAGAAGGTCGCGGATAGTAAGAATACCAAGCTTTTTAAGACCGATTACTTCAAGTGGATTGAGGCGAAAATGTCGGGAAAGGGAATCAGTTGGATTCATTAAAGCATTCATGAGCTTATGGTAACATACCGTTCGATGGGCAAGATAAGGCCTTCTTTTTCAAATACTTTGAGGTTGTTCAAAATGGTCTCTTTATTTTTTCCTGTCTTTTTCTTCATTACAATGGTGACCATTGCAACGGTGCTTTTAGGATGTGTAAGTAGATATTGAAGCATCAGCGAGCGCAATTCGCGATTAGAGCCTTTGAATATGCTTTGCTTTTTGTAATGGATACTTCGCTTGTTTTGATTACCAATTGTTTTCTTAAGCATTGACCCATAATCATAAAGTGCGTAAAACCAATCCCTGGAACTGTCAAAGGGCATCTTTGACATGAGATGTTTTGAAATCAGTTTTAAAATATCAGCGTCACGAATATCGTGTTTCTTTTTGAAAAAGAAATGCAAGTATACCGTTCTAATATTTGTTTCAATGAAAGCGGTGGGAACAGAATATGCAAAATTTAAGATAGCTCCGGCAGTTCCTGGCCCGATCCCAGGAAGAGTAATAAGTTCTTCATATGTTCTCGGGAATTTTCCTTTAAATTCGAGGAGAATTATTTCTGCTGTCTTTTTTAAATTAACAGCACGACGATTATAACCAAGTCCTTTCCAAAGCAGAAGTACTTTTGTAAGTGGCGCTTCGGCGAGATCTTGTATTGTAGGAAAAGTAATAATAAAGCGCGTGTAAAATGTTTTTACTCGTTCTACTTGGGTTTGTTGAAGCATGATCTCTGAGACGAGTATAAAATAGGGGTTTTGGGTCTTTCTCCAAGCTAAATCTCTTTTACTCGCTTGATAGAATGTCCAGATTGTGGATATGAAGGCTTTGTTTTCCATGCCAAGTACTATACTATATAAGGTATGAAACGAAATAAATTAATTACGACATCACTTTGCGCATTGGTTCTTTTGGCAGGAAGTATTGCTCTTGCTGATGACCGGGTGACAGCAACTTCAACAGAATTTAAAAATAAAACAGAACTTCAGAAGGCACTCTTTAAAAAAGTTGTCGAAAAAGCGACATCAACTAAGAATGCATCAACCACAGCTACTTCTACTATACACAATAAAATGGAGGGGAAAAAAGCCGAAAAGCGTGACGAGAAATGTGAAAAAGTAACAAGTAACATTGATAAGCACATTAGCGACATTGAGAAGTGGAGCTTGGAAAATGTAACACATTTTCAGCAAATCAGTCTCAATATCAAAAACGCATTACCCGCACTTCAAGTAAAGGGAATAGATATTACAAAAGTTACAGCTGATCTCGTCATCTTTGATGTAAAGATTGCAAAACTTCGCGCTGATAAGGTAATTCTCGAAGAAAAGCTTCGATCTACAAAAGAGTACAAATGCGATCATTCGGAAGGTGAATTTAAAACTGCATTAAAAGATGCGCGCGATCAGAAGAAGCAAGTTAATGCTGATAGACAAGATATTTTGAAATTTATCAACGATACGCTTCGTCCAGATGTAAAAGTACTTCGTGGTGAAAAGATCGAATTAAAAATTGAAGCAAAAGCATCAAGTACGCACGAAGTTGAAATCAAACTGAACCCTAGACAAGGTAAGTCTGATAGAAACACTGCGACAAAATCCCCTGAAACTATTCAATAACTATTAAAAATTATGTACTACAACAGCTGGAAAATTATAGGAAGCATTATCGCCGTGCTACTTGTTATCGTGGGAGTCGTTACTTATATTGATTATTCTCAAACTAGCCGATTACAAGAAGGTGATAACACCGCGCTTGTACGAAATGCTTTTCCTGCCACTTCAACTAAAGCTGCTTCTTCAACCTCAACAAATCCTGATATGTATTTGGATGCATCACTTCGAGCAATGGATACTTCTGGTCAAAAAAGTGACCTTACTGCGTCGTATGAAGATGTAGACGCCTAGTAATAGTAATTCTCTCAATAAAATAACGATCGTGACTAACTACGATGAGCGTTCCTCTGTAGTTTCTGAGAGCACTTTCAAGCGATTCAAGTACTTCCAAATCCAAATGGTTGGAGGGTTCGTCGAGAATAAGACAATTTACTTTTCGGCACATGAGCATTGCTATGATGAGTCGTGATCGTTCACCAGCACTTAATTCATCGATTTTCTTATCCATGTCAACAGCGCTCAACCCAAAACGGTTGAGCGTTTTGCGGGCTAGACTTTCTTCAAGTTCGACGTGAGTGAGGAACTCCTCTTTGACGGTATGATTAGGAATAAAATGTTCTTCTTGAGGTAAATAGCCAACCTGAAGATTACTTCCTCGGGTAATAGTTCCCGAATCCGCATCAAGTTGCTTTAAAAGAATCTTAAGTAAAGTGGTCTTTCCTTGGCCATTTCCTCCTGTAATAAGAAGTCGATCGCCGTAATTGATACTTACATCGATTGGCCCGAGTGTATGCGAAGGGAACTGTTTAGTAATGTGTTCAAGTTTGAATACCACATCACCACTTCGTGTTTCAGAATCAAAAGCGATATCAAGAGGTAAGGGAGATTTGGGTTTAGAAATCTCATCTATGTTTCCAAGCCTGTCTTTCATGAGTTTGGCACCTTTTTGGTATGACTTAGTTCCTCGCTCAATTTTAAAATTTAAAAGTCCCTTATCATTGTCTCGGGCTTCAGAATTGTTGATTTCATCAGCGCGCTTTAGTTTCTCATCAATCATTTCTGTAAGATGACGTTTCTTCTGAACCTGATCTTTATATTTTCTCCACTGACGTTCGACACGTGCTTTTCGTTCTTCTAAATACGATGAGAAATTTCCTTCGTACGTATGTAGAGTGCGTTCAAATTCATCAATTTCGAAAATACGCGAAACGATTTTGTTAAGAAACTCTCGATCATGGGAAATAATAAGAAAGGTATGACCGCTTTTTATAATGTAATCCTCAAGGAATTCAAGCGCGTCTATGTCGAGGTTATTCGTGGGTTCATCAAGAAGAAGCACGTCTTGCTTAGCGAGTAGAATTCGGACGAGCACAATTTTAGTTTTCTCGCCACCACTTAGATCTGAGATTTTTCTTTTCAAAAGCGTTTGATTGAGTTTAAGTTTTCCAAATAACTCATGAAGAACATGCAAGGCCGGGCCTTGCTGAAGGGTATTTATGTAGGTTTCAACGGTTTGCTCGGGCAGAGTATTAAATTGTTGCGGAATATAGCCGAAACTTGCTGACTTTAGACGTGTAACCGTGCCGTCGGTTGGCTTTTCAATACCCGCAAGAATTTTAA
>JAYTST010000034.1:0-5940 GCA_043745565.1 bacterium | reverse complement strand
AATGGAAACTTCTTCATTTTCACACAAGCGGATAAGTCGTTCGACTTCCCTGTTTGTTTTTACAATTAAAGCGACAGTTGCATCGGGCTCTTCGTTACTAATTTTCTTCAATTTATTTACTAAATACTCTTCACCTGTTTCCAAATCAATAGCTTGAACAACATCGAGGGGGGTTTTTTCTTTAGCATTTCCTGCATAGAGCTTCACACGAAGATTTTTAAATTCTTCATCCCCATAATTATGCTCAATCATTTTAAAACTAGCATCAAGAATTCCCTGATGAGATCGGTAATTACTTTTAAGTGGAATGGAAACGATATCTTTCCAAATGTTTGAAAATCGAAGAAAGTTGGAAACTGAAGCACCTTGGAAGCGATAGATGGCTTGCTTTTCGTCACCCACAATAAAAACGTTAGGACTTTCGAAAAAGTCGGCGAGCATTTTAATAATTAAATTTTGCGCATCATTGGTATCTTGGTGCTCATCAATCAAAAGATACAAATATTTTTCCTGAAGCAGACGAAGCAACAGCTCATCATTTTTCAGAGCAACTAGAAGTTCAAAAATAAGATCATCAAAATCCATAAGTTTCGCTTCCTTCTTTTTATTTTCATATTCAGCGTACACATCTGCACAGACGATTGTTTTCTCACATTTTTCAATACGCTTTTTTGCCTCAGCTTTCAATTCGCCCTTACTTGCACCACGCGTTGAAATCATACTTTCGTCGTTTTGAATTCGTTCGATTTCCCTTTCAGCAAATATTTTAAGTTCTGCAGGCATAAGCGCTTCACGTTTTGCATCACGAATTACCCCAAGAATAGGTTGAATATAAAATTCAGAATTGCCAAGTGGTCGAAGAATACTGAAGCGATTATCTTGAAGTATGGTTCGTAGCAGCGACTCCGCATCAATATCCGTCATCTGACTGACACCTTGAAGATGTGTAAAATGATCAGTGAATTCCGCAATAACAGATGCTGAAAAACTATGGAACGTATAGACCTTTACCTCGTCTGCACGCGCCCCGATAATCTCTCGCAGCTTAGTTTTGATGGCGCGCACTCCCGCTTCGGTGAAAGTAATTGCTAAAATACCTGACGCAGGCGTATCAGTTTTCTGTAGGATATTTGCGATACGCAAGGTCAAAATGGTGGTTTTGCCCGTTCCCGGCCCCGCAATCACCATCACCGGCCCCTCGATAGTATCCACCGCCTTTTTTTGCGCGGGGTTGAGTTTATTGTATTTCTGTAGGTATTTCTCGTCTAAGATGGTTAGCATAAATAAAGTATATGCTTTTTTCTTTATCCAACCCTATTGACATATTATATTATGTATGCTAATATACTAATGTATGAAACTTAAAGTTGTTTTTATTGTCGCATTGATCAGTATCGGATTTAGTGTCCTTACAGGCATTGTCTCCAAGCTCAGCGTAGACCAAGAAGTCGTCTACGTTACGAGTATAATCTCAAGCATATGCTTTTTATTTGGAGTACCTGTAGCTGTTTTGATTATGCTGTTCAATCGCATCGACAAAAGTGAAAAATAGTTGCAGTAACGGGGCAGAAAACCCTTCACCACTTTCAAAAAGCGTCGCGAGATCAATCCCTCACGACGCTTTTCTTTTGATAATTCTTCAAGTTGACAGTTTTTAATCAATTGCTACTATTACTTTACAAATGGCCTTTTGGCCCCCGACAAACACCCGAAAGGGTGTTTGTCTAATTAAGAATAATTTCCACAAGCTTTTTCTTTACAAGCAGAAAAGTGATATCGTCCATTTTTCTTATTTTTCGACTTAATCTTTTTGTACTAATAAGTCTGATTTGAGAAAGAATTATGGCAAAAGGTTTCGTTTCGTGTGTGGAAGAAAAATAATATTTATTTACTTTAATTTGTGTAGTAAGCGGAACAACAAGAACAACATTCCTATTGAACTTTTTTACGACAAGTACAGGTCTTTCAAATGACTCATTTTTACCGTCTTGCTCATCTCCAACATTTAAACCGAGTGAACCCCACCATATTTCGCGTTCATGAATATAAGCAGTGAAAAGAGCCTCATTGAGAATTTTCTTCTTGCTATTCCAGACATCAAAATTTTTACCCATCGATCAATGATAATCATTGAAGGTAAAATAAATCCAAAGAAAAAATCAATTAAAAATCACTCCTAATAATTCTTCAAACGATTGATCTTGGCGTGCTGGCGGATCTTTTCGTGAGCCTTAGCTTCGATCTGACGTATACGTTCACGAGTGACACTGAATTGCTTTCCTACTTCTTCGAGAGTGTGCTGAATGCCGTCAACGAGTCCATGGCGAAGTTCGAGAATTTTGCGTTCCTTTTCAGAAAGATCGCCGAGAATTTCCTTGACCTGATCGCCGAGAATTCGTCGAGATGCTTCTTGGTCGGGTGAAAGAATCTTGTCATCAAAAATAAAATCTCCGTACGTCGAGTTCTTGTCGTCGCCATCATCGCCGACCGGTGTGTCGAGCGAGAGTGTGCTTTGGTCGATTTTTTCAATATTGTAAATCTTCTCAACATCAAGTCCCATTTCAATTGCAATTTCGGTAGGCAAAGGATCACGGCCAAGATCTTGAGAAAGTCGTCGCACAACTTGTTTGTATTTTGCGATTGTTTCCACCATGTGAACCGGCACGCGAATAGTTCGTGACTGATCGGCGAGCGCTCGAGTGATCGATTGACGAATCCACCATGTCGCATACGTTGAAAACTTGTAACCTTTTGTCCAATCAAATTTATCTACGGCCTTGAAAAGTCCGAGGTTCCCTTCCTGGATAAGATCGAGCAATGTAAGATCGGGACTTCGTCCGACGTATTTTTTAGCAATAGAAACTACCAACCGAAGATTGGCGCGCGCCAACAGATTTTTGGCTTCTTCATCGCCCTTTTCGATTCGTCGAGCGAGTTCTTTTTCTTCTTCAGCTTTAATCAAAGGATACTGACCGATTTCCTTCAAGTACATCTGGATCGAATCGTAATTAGAATCATTACGATTGTACATGTATTTTTTCAAAAGATCGTCTTCAGCTCCCCCCACATCCAAAAGCCCTCCACCTTCGAGTACATCGATTCCGCTCACTGAAAGTTTTTCATACAAATGATCGAGGAACATCACGTCTTCTTCAATGTGAGGAAATTCTTTGAGGATATCATCGTAAGTAATGAACCCACGTTCCTTTCCCTTCACCAGAAGTCGATCAGTACGAACCTGAAGATCTTTATCTTTTTTTGAGACAGGTAGTTTTTTGACTATTACTTTTTTAACCACTGGCTTTTTTACTTTTATTTGAGCAACCTTTTTAACCACTGACTTTTTCTTAAGTGGTTTTTTTGTCTTTGTGGGCTTCATCACTTTCTTTGCATCTTTCTTTGCTATTTTTTTTATTTGTTTTTTCATGATATTTAAATTCAGGTTTATAAGAAATGGTTAGAATCAAGGATACTCCGCTAACTTTTTCCTGATGGTGTCACACAATAAAAGATACCGTGCTGCTTCTTCATTATTACCTTCCGCGACTGCTTGACGGTGTTTTAAGAGTGCATCTTCAAGTTCTTCACGGATTTCCTCTCGTTCAAGCGCACCCATAAGTTCATTTAAATAATGATCTACTGTTTGCTTACTTTTCGCAAGCCACTCTTCAATCGAAAAAAGAATTTTCTCGCGGACATCTTCGATACTTGGATATATTTCATGCGCTTTTGCTTCGTCATTTTTTAAAAGATACACACCTGCTACGAGGGTGCGAAGTTCTTCTTTTTTTGAAAGTCGGGTTTGCTCAATAGCTTGGCGGCTCACTGTTTGAATAGAGGTAACATCGCTCTTTGGTGTAACTCGAGAAGTGTGAAGTGACTCTACTTTTTTGAGAGCGTCAAAAAGTACTTCTTCTTTTATTCCCGAACGGGATGAAATAAGTGAAATAAAATGTGCTTGATCAATACGACTTTCAATTGCTTTTACATACGGCAAAATGGTTTGTTCAATTTCTTTTCCAAGAGCGCGAGAATTTAATCCTCGGGAAATAAGAGCTGATAAATAAAATTCAACAATATGACTTCCCTTTTTAAGCGCTTCTTTAAATGAAGCAAGATCTTTAACTATTAGATCTGCAGGATCTAAGCCTGGTGGCAAAGTCACCATCTTCACGTCCATTCCAAGCGACAATGCTAGAGTCCACGCTCGACGCCCGGCTTCAATACCAGCTTTGTCAGCATCGTATGCAATCAATACATTTTTAGAAAAACGAGAGAGCATTTCAAGCTGTTCTTTTGTAAGAGCGGTTCCTGATGTTGCCACAGCGTTTGGAAATCCTGCCTGATGAGCTAATAACAAATCCATCTGACCTTCCACAAGAAGTGTGTACTTCCATTTAATAATAGCTTGCTTAGCTTTATGGAAGCCATAGAGCGTACGGGACTTGTCGAAGAGGGGTGTATCTGGACTGTTGAGATATTTAGCATCTTTAACCTCTTTTCCCTCTTCAACTTCCTCTTCTTTAAGTCTGCCCGTAAAAGCAATTACTTTACCTGCGGGATCGCAAATAGGAAATATGATGCGAGATCTAAATCGATCGTAAAAACCATGGTTCCCCATTTTGGCAACACCTGCTTTTTCGATATCTGCGTCTTTAAAACCTTCCACATGGAGATGGTCGTAAAGATTATTCCAGTTTCCTCGCCGATCAAGAGAGATCGGTTTAGTTGAACCTAATCGCCATTCTTTGATGACGACATCAGTTAAGCCTCGACTTTTTAAATACACCAAGGACTTTTTGTCTTCCAAGAGCTCACCTTCGAAAGATGACGTTGCACTTTCCATAATCTTACGAAGTATTTCTTTCTCGTCATCTTCTTTTTTATGATCATTTGGAGCGTAAGTTTCAAGTACAACTCCCGTTCGTTCAGCTAAATGAGCGAGTGCTTCTTTGAAATCCATTTTTTCGAATTCTTGAACGAATGAAAAGATGTCGCCTTTTGCGCCGCAGCCAAAACAATAATATGAAGCTCTGTCTGGGGAGACAACAAAAGAAGGTGTCTTTTCATTATGAAATGGACACTTTCCTTTGAAATTGGCTCCCGCGCGGTCGAGCTTGATGTAAGTGGAAATGAGGTCTTGAATCGGAAGCCGTTCTTTAATTTGTTCGACGGCTTTTGACATTATGCTTCGTTAATTCCGTGATCCTTAACTAATTTTTCTTTTGGACTTCCAGGAAAACCGGAACCTGCTGGGATAAGTCGTCCAATAAGAACGTTTTCCATGAGACCATGAAGATCGTCGATACTTCCACGGATAGCTGAACCGATAAGAATCTTTGTGGTGTGTTGGAATGAAGCCGCTGAAAGAAAACTTCGTCGTGAAAGAGAAACTTCTGTAATACCCATTACCATAGGTTCAGACTTAGCCTCAATTCCACCTTCTTCTTTGATGCGTCGATTTTCCGTCACTACTTCAAAGTTTTCAACAATATCTCCAGCTGAGAATGGACTATCACCGGATTCTTTAATCTTCACGCGTGTGAACATCTGACGCACGATCACTTCAATATGCTTTCGCGACACTGACTCACCTTGAAGTTCGTAGGGCTTCTTCACTTCGCCAATAACATATTCTTGAGCTTTTTCTCGGCCAGCATATTTGAATAGTTCATCAATATCGCATGAACCGTCAGTCATAATGTCACCTTTCTTAATTTTGTCGCCTACTTTAACAAGTAATACTCGAATAGGGTGAACTGAAAATTCAAGTTCATTCTTTGATTTTGAAGATTTTGCTCGATCTTCAATATCTGGTACCACTACGATCACTTTTTCTTTTCCTGTATTTCGAATTTCAGTAACGGTTCCACTCACTGTTGCAATGGCTGAAGGATTTTTAGGTTTTCGCTTTTCGAAGATTTCTTCAACACGCGGAAG
>JAYTST010000033.1:0-23325 GCA_043745565.1 bacterium | reverse complement strand
ATAGCAAAGCTTTTGTATTTCAATGATAAAGTCTACTGTAATGCACACTCACAAACTTTTATAATAACTACGTCATCAAAAAGCTGAATATTTGATTTTCGTGGTGCAAAATACTAGTCGAAAATTTCACAAATGCTAACGCATTAGGAAATCTTTCGATCTGATTTTTGTGGTGCAAAAATCACCTGCAAATAATTTTATCTTTTTCAATCGTTTCACTCTGAAAAAATAAAATTATCTCTCCGGGCTAAACACTTAAAGTATCGCTTGGTTAAGCTGTAAACTTATTTTATTTTTATGAGATGTTGCGGAGTGCACGAGCAAAGCGAAATTAGCTGATTTACGCACCACATAAATCACGCACCAAGCTTTTTAAAGCGAAGCTTTATAAAAGTTGGGGCGCTGAAATTACGCGCGTCGAATAAAAATAAAATAAGTTAGAGGCTGAACTTAAGCAAATTCATGGATCCCGTATTCATGAGGATGACCTACTTCTTTGCGCCAGCCTTTCGAGCTTTGAATTTTTCCACACGTCCGGCTGAGTCGAGGACTTTTTCGTTTCCGGTATAAAAGGGATGTGAAGCACTTGAGATTTCAACTTTTGTAAGAGGGTATTCCTTACCTTCGTAAGTTCCTGTTTCTGTAGTTTCGATTGTTGAACCAATAAGGAACATCGCCTCGTTTGAGGTATCAAGGAAGATGACTTTTCGGTAGTTTTTAGGATGAATATCTTTTTTCATGTAAGCAGTACCTTACCAAATATCTACTACAGTTGCAAGGGATCAATCATATTTTCCTGAATATTCTTAGCTTTAGCTACCACCTGATCACCATAAAAGGCATTACTTCCAGAGCAAGCTCGTCCTGAGTAGTAACGACAAGCGGCATTTCGCTCGGCAGTATAGCCACCAGCGCCCGCCCCAAGATCACCCAAATAGATCGCAGAGGCCATGAACGCGTCCCGGGGATTCCAAGGGTCTGGCATGCTTTTACCAACGGCTGCACCGATTCGGTCTTTACTAAGTAGCCACGTTGAAGCAATGAACTGAGCGGGGCCCATTGCTCCACCGTAACCTACACTAAAAGGACAAGATATGCGGGTCTTGTGAGGATCGCGGCCGAGTTCTGATGTAATCTGAAGGAAAGGAGTGACGTCTCGTGTTGGTTTCATAACGTTTGAAATAGCCACACCGCTTGCCACTTTTACACCACTACCAGTAATGTCATCTGTCATGTAGCACGCACCCACATTTTGGCCAAGATTACTTTCCTGCTGTATAACCGCCAAAACGAAAGCAGGACGGACTCTCGTAACGCCGGAAGCTGCTTTAGCATACGCGAGTGCATCTTCAAACTTAATCGCAGCGACATCACGCAGTGCAAACAATGCATTGCGAATATCAGCTGCACGTTTCTGCTTTTCAGAAATGACACTTTGATAATTGTTTTGCTGCGTTTTATTTAAACTTAATAATTTTTTCTTTTCAGCTTCACCTTTTTCGATTTTGGCTTTTTCAGCTTCGACATCGATTTTGGTATCGATCTCTTGATTTCTTTTTTGACTAAGTTCTTGTTTTTCCTGTTCACTTGCAGCTTTAGCCTCCTTTACATCACCTAAGACTATCTTAAGAGCATCCTGAATCGAAGCAAGGGCGTCAAAATCAATAAAAAAATCAGTAAGGTTTTTCTTTGCAAGAAAAGCGTCGGCTACTGAAAAATTGTCTAGTTCGTTGGTTTTGTTGATTGCTTCAGCTATTGATTTATGCCCTTTCTCGATGCGTTCACTGAGAGTTCCTATGGTTTTTACTTTTATCGTAATATCTTTCCCTAGTCTGTCGATGGCTAAATTATGAGCTTTTATTTTTAATTGTGCGCCTTTGATCTGGGCATCAAGAATGGCAATATCGCGACTAATAGTTTGCCCTTCCGATTTTTTAGATTTTAGAATATTTTGTTGCTCGACAATCTGGTTTTCAATTACTTGGAGTTCAGCACGAAGAGCCGCTTCTTGATCTGGGGTAAGAACGGCTTGTGAATAAGTGGAGGAAGGAGCGATAAAAAAAACCGATGAGGCGGTGAAGACTGCAAGTGTAAAAACGATAATTGTTTTTGATATGAAGGTACGCATTAATTAAAATGTGTGTTATTCAGCTGCGTCTGCAGGAGCTTCTTCTTCTTTCTTACCTTTCTTTTCTGAGAGTTCGATAGCAGAAAGGTCAACAGGGGCTGCCTCTTCTTCGACTTCTTCCTTAGCTTCAGCAACGAGCGCAATCACTTCTTCAGGATCTGAAATCATTTCAACACCTGCTGGAAGTACGATATCTTTAGCAAGAATTTGAGATTCAAAGTTTACCAATGAATCAATAGAGACAACAAGAGCGTGAGGGAGGTTTGAAGGAGTAGCTTCGATTTCGATTTCGTGAGCAACCTTAACAAGGGTACCACCGAGTTCCTTAACCGCTGCAGAGTTTCCTTCGAAATGAAGAGGTACATTAACCTTCACTTTCTTACCTTTTTCAACAACGTAGAAGTCAACGTGACGAACTTTATCAGTCACGGGATCAAGATCAATGTCGTGAATAAGAGCTTCATGGTCACCGTTTGCAGTTTTAAGGACAACAATTGAAGATTCCCCGGCTTGTTTCCACACTTTCATAAAATCCACTTCTGAGAGAGAAATAGTAGTTGAAGCTTCTTTTCGGCCGTAAAATACAGCAGGAATGAAACCTTCTTTACGCAAAGTGTAGATATTATCGGCTTTTACCCGTTCTTTTGCAGCTAATGTAATCATAGGTTCTCAATATACTCTATTGGGTATAAAAATCAAGGGCTGATTGTCATCCCGGCAGCACCTTAGGCCGGGATCCATGTTTTATTTATTAATTATCTTTTGAATTTCTTGTCGTAGCTTCCAACTATTACCGTGACTTAAAAGTCCGAGATATGACCGAATGGTTTCTTCTTTTCCCCGCTTTGCTCTGATATTTTTAAACATCCTCCGTTTGGTTACAGTTCGTAAAACATAGTGATTTTGAAAATGTACCCAACCTAGAAAATCTACTCCGGACGCAAGAGTTTTTATAAATACTTTATCCGGATGAAGCGAGAGTTTTAGGTTTTTCTCGAGGAAATCTGCAATTTTGGGAGTAAGTTCCAGTAGATAGTCTTTGTCTTGCGATAAAATAACAAAATCATCTGTATATCTCACATAATATTTTACTTTCATCTCATGCTTAGTCCACTGATCAAATTCATTCATATAGATGTTGACGAGAAGCTGGGAAGTGAGATTGCCGAGAGGAAGGCCTGTTCTTTCATTCCCTGAATTAAAGCTTCCAATTATTCTTTGGAGGAGCCATAAAATATCAAGATCAAAAATATGCTTTTCTAAAATTTTCAGCAAAATATCTTGATCGACCGAAGCGAAGAATTTTCTGATATCGCATTTCAAAATGTAGCAAGTCCTTGTGTTATTTCTCGATAATTTAAAAGCAAAATACTTGAATCCCCTAATTGCTTTGTGTGTTCCCTTTCCATTTCTGCAAGAATATGAATCTGCAATAAATTTACGATCAAAATATGGATAAAGAATCCGATGAATTGCGTGGTGGAGGAGCCTATCGCGCACACTCGCCTTGTGGATATTTCTAGGTTTTGGATCAGAGATATTGAAAGCATGATATGCTCCGTGAGAATATATTCTACTTTGAAGATCAATATGGAGAGAAATTACATTATCCATAAGCCTCAACTCAAATTCCTCAACATCTTTTTTATTAGTCTTTCCTTTTCTAAATTCTTGCCAAGCTCCAAGCAAATTTTCTAGGGAAATGATATCTTTATATGTATGAATAAAAATGCTTTTTCTCATACCTCAAATAGTACCCCCCCAGAAACTTTTACCAGTACTAGAAAAGTTAAAGAGCTCATATATCTTGTGGCATGAATATCACGAAAAACTTCCTAAAACTCAAAAATATTCCTTAGGAAATAGGGTAGATAAAATACTTATAGAAATAATGGAAATGGTTTCAAGCGCATCATTTCTTCCAAAAACCGAAAAATTACCTTTTATTAAAATTGCAATACGAAAACTTGATGTAGTGAAGATCCTTATCATGATTCTTTGGGAAACAAGAGGAATTGATAGCAAGAAATATATCGCTCTATCTCTTCCTTTAGATGAAGCAGGGAAAATGCTTGGCGGATGGCAAGGGCAATTAATAAAACAAAACTCTCCCAACGAAATGTCGGGAGAGAAATGAAAAGAGTTGCCGAGAACCAGAGCAACATTCCTGGCATTCCGATCATTATCGAGCCAGTTGTAGTTCCAGTTCCACGAACCATCATCCTTGCGGTAGAGATACAAGGAATAGCGGTTGCCGTCCGAGTTCAGAAGGATTGTGTAAAAAGCCGTCTAGTCCACCACCCCTCAAAACCTAACAGTCTTTCGAAGTTGAATTTTATTCGGCATCATAATGCCCTGACTTCTTACACCAAGTATTTTCATTTTTTGAAAGGTCTGCGCAGATCTCTCTATTTGAAATCTTACTCTCAAACATTCTGGATCTGCGGATACTGGATTCGGTCGCAAATAACCATGATCATTTGCTGATTAACCTACTACCAAGATTAATATAGCAAAACGGACGCATATTTTTCAATATGCGTCCGTGAGAGCTAAATCCAAAGGATCTAAAAGATCCAACTGAATAAGCCCAAAGAACTTACTTGCCGAGAACCAGAGCAACACGCCTGGCACTCCGAACATCATCGAGCCAGGTGCAGTCCCAGAGCCACGAACCAACATCCAAGCGGCAGAGATACAAGGAACAGCGGAGGCCGTCCGAGCGCAGAAGGATTCTCCGCAAGGCTTCCATCCAGGTAATACCATAAGTATCATGGAGGTACCGAAGGATTTTCTGACCCTCTTCCTTATAGAGACTCCATAAGAGATCTGGATCAGCGAGGTTTTCATCGGCAAAAGCTTCAAGCTTCTTTTCTCCTATAATTACGGTCTCCCCTTCAGGAAGACCTGTCTTGAAGAGGAGATTGTAGCCTTCTTCTTTTGGAAGTTTCGCCGCTTCTATGATCACCTCTTTGAAAGCAGTGAGTCCGTCTTTCCCTTTGCGACCAAAGATTTCCTCTGAGAATTTCCAATCTTTTCCGATATCTGTTGCGGGTGTGAAAGAAAGGATACTGATCGCAAATTTCACTACGGTCGTAATACTGAATTCTAGGATATTCATGAGTTTAATTTTCTGAGTTGTGAGTTGTTGATGCAGGGCAAGTTATTCGCCACAGCAGAAAATCTTTACCCTAAAATAAGGACTTTCTGCTGTGGCGAATCTCGAAAATATGTAAAGAACCTTACTTAGTGTATTATATCACATTTATAGAATATTGCAAGTAACCCTAAAAGCCAGCATTAAAAGTTACATCTTGTTAAACAACTTCAACCTCGCTTCAACTTGAGCTTGCATGGCAGCGAGTGGCTCTTTCATGATTTTGTAACCTGCGATTTCGTCTGGGTTTGCGGTGAGGTAAGTTCGAAGTGTTGATGCAAAAGCAAAACGAAGTTCAGTGCTGATGTGAACAATAGGCATTCCAACTTCAATCGCTTTGACGAAGTCTTCATCCGGAGTCCCAGAACCTCCGTGAAGTACCAAAGGAATTCCGACCGCTTCAGAAATCGCTTTGATTCGTTCGATATGAAGATGGGGATCTTTTCCCACTCGCATCATTCCGTGCACGTTTCCAACCGCCGGAGCAAAGAGGTCGACGCCTGTTTCTTTAATAAAATGAAGGGCTTGTTCGGGACTTGTAAGATCAGCTTCACTCTGAAGCGCACCTTCAGGCAGTGCATCGAGAATCTTTGATGAACTTCCGATGTAACCGAGCTCTGCTTCAACCAAGATTTCAGGATTAACACTGCGTGCATAATCTACGCATTGTTTGGTAATTTTAATATTTTCTTCGAGTGAAAGTTTTGCTCCATCGAAAATAACTGAATCAAAACCCGCGTCAATAACCTCTTTTACTCGTTCAAACGAGTAAGTGTGATCGGCGTTCAAAAATACTTTTACACCTTCTTCTTTTACACTGTCCACCAACCGAACGATCTGTTTGATGCCTATAAAGTCGCGCTCACCTTCTGAGACTCCGATAATTACGGGAAGATCAAGTTTCTTTGAGGCATTAACTACTGCCCAAAAACCTTCAATGCTCGAAATATTAAAATGTCCCACTGCAACTCCTCTTTTTTGCGCGTCCGCAATAGTTTCTTTGTATGTCATGCAACTATCTTATCATGTTTTTATTAACACACGTATTTATCAACATAAATTACTATACTAAAATAAAAGACATGATAAAATAATATGAATGGAACAACTAAAAAAAGAATATGCGGATACAAATGCATGGGGAATTGTTTCATCAGTAAATGTATATCAATGCAATCCGGAATTTATTAAAGACCCTATTAAAATAGAAGCCTTCATCGTTGCTCTTTGTAAAGAAATCGACATGAAGCGATTCGGCGCACCTCACATCCAGCGTTTTGCTGATGGGGCACTCGAAGGATATTCGGCAATGCAGTTTATCGAAACCTCTTCGATCACTATGCATTTCGATGAAACTGAGAATCGCGCATTTATTGATATTTTTAGCTGTAAATTCTTTGATCATACCCAAGCAGAAGCTTTTTGTAGAACCTTTTTTGAAGGAAACCGATCAACTTCCAATTATTATTTAAGATATTAAGAATGAACACATCAAAAGAAATTAAATTCCTTGCCATTGGCGACACTGTCGTCGACGCCTTCATTCGCCTCATCAATGCTGAAGAGGTTCTTAATATCGATCGGCACACACGCCAACTTTGCATGACCTTCGGTGACAAAATTCCTTTTGAGTTTGCAGAAGTTATTTCAGGTGTGGGAAATAGCGCCAACGCAGCTGTTGCTGTTGCACGTCTCGGACTTCATTCTGGACTTCTTTCAAACATTGGTGATGATCTTTATGGAAAGGATTGCATCGAACAATTCAAGAAAAACGGAGTTGATACTACATTCATCAAGACAAATGAAGGAAAGGTCACCAACTATCACTATGTACTTTGGTATCACAACGAGCGAACTATTCTTATCAAACACGAAGAATACGAATACACCCTTCCCGATATAGGAACACCTGAATGGATTTACTTGAGTTCACTTTCTCAAAATTCTCTTCCCTTTCACAAGCTCCTCGAAAATTACATGGAAAAAAATCCTCAAGTAAAACTAGTGTTCCAGCCCGGAACATTCCAGATCAAGCTAGGTGTTGAATCTCTTCGGTCAATATATAAACACGCCCACGTCTTCTTCTGTAATGTTGAAGAAGCTGAACTTATTTTAACTTCAGCCGCCGTAGCCTTGGCGGAGGAGGAAAAAACCATCGGCCAACTTCTACTAAGTATCGCAGAGCTTGGACCAAAAATCGTCGTAATCACCGATGGGCCAAAAGGCGCTTACGCTTTTGATAGTATTACAAAAAAGACTTGGTTTATGCCACCATATCCAGATCCTAAAGAACCTTATGAAAGAACCGGTGCGGGAGACGCATTCGCTTCGACATTCACCGGCGCTTTGCTTTTGAACAAATCGATTCCTGACGCACTTGCTTGGGGCGCGATCAACTCAATGTCGGTTGTGCAATTTACGGGTGCACAAAAAGGTCTGCTCACTCAGGAGAAGCTCGAAGAGTATCTAAAAAACAAACCAGCAAGTTTCGTTGCTAAGGAAGTGTAAAAATTAACCACTATCGCTCATCAACCGCCGTAAAGCGGGGTATTTTCTGACCTTCGCGGTTAGTTACTTCTTCGGTCCATTCAAAATAAGGTCGCACCCATAAACGAGATAATGGATTTGCATAAAGCGATTCATAGACAACAATATCTTGAAGGGTTTCGCTGTCCTTTGCCAAACCCACCACTTTGTAGAGATTGTTATTTTTATAATGCTTGTACACTCCTTCTATCTTAATTTTCATATACTGTAATTGTAATACATATAATGATGAATGCAAAGATTTTTATGCCAAAAGTTTTTTCACTGCAGCAATAATTGCTTTTTGCCCCATTCCGTAATGCTCAATAAGTTCATTTGGAGTTCCCGATTGACCAAATAAATCATGTACTCCGATAAATTCAATTCGAGTGGGTTGATGTTGCGCGAGTGTTTCTGAAATAAGACTTCCAAGCCCTCCTGCGATTTGGTGTTCTTCAACAGTTACCAACTTCCCTATTTTTTTTGCGAGTGTAACGATAGCTTCAACATCAAGCGGTTTAATAGTAACGACATTTAATACTTCAACTTCAATCCCTTCTTGTGAAAGTGCTTCTGCAGCTTGAAGCGATTGAAACACCAGGGCTCCTGTTGCAATAATTCCCACATGAGGTAAGTCATTTTTTGCTTTTCGATAGGTGTAGGCTTTTCCAATTTCAAAGGGCGTATCTTCGGTGGTAATAATAGGAGTTTTTTCACGTGCAAGACGAAGGTATGTCGGACTAGATGTCTTCGCAAGTTCAATAGTCGCTTTGCGCGCCTGAATAGCATCACATGGAGAAATAACTACCATGTGTGGAATAATTCGAGTGAGCGCAATATCTTCTATCGCTTGGTGCGTTCCACCATCAGGGCCCACCGAAACTCCCGCATGCGATCCCGCAATCTTCACCGGTACATCGTTATAACAAATAGTAGTGCGGATCTGTTCCCAATTTCTTCCAGGACTAAACATGGCATAAGAAGCGATAAAAGGAATCCTCCCCATGTGTGCCATGCCCGCCGCAACACTTGCCATATTTTGCTCACCTATTCCAATTTCAAAAAATCGCTCGGGGAATGTTTTTTTAAATAAATCTATCTTTGCTGATTCGGTAAGATCAGCACAAAGTGCCACAACGTTTTCATTTTCTTGCCCTGCGATAACCAAGCCTTCACCAAATCCCTGGCGAATAGGAACCATTTTGACGTCTTTATTAAAAAGTTCTGGATTGAGATGGTAATCGTTAATCATGATGTTTGAAGCGTGTGTTTTGGCGAAAAATGCATTTTCTAAAGTCTTCCATTTTCTGTAATGCACACCCTTCGAATAATTTTATTCTTTTCAATCGCTTCACTCTGAAAAAATAAAATTATTGCTCCGGGCTAAACACTTAAAGTATCGGTTGTCTAAACCGGAACTATTGTTTTATTTTTCTGAAGTATGAAGAAAGAATAAAACAATATGCAGGTTGAGCTATCCAGTGCGTTTTCATTACTAAAAACATTGACCCTTGGATACATGACAACATCAGTTGTATTTCTTCCAGCAAGTTATGGAAATTCCACGAAGGCAAGGCGAGCTAAATGCGAGCTCCAAAGTAAATATCTATGTGAGTGCAGTAGCTCGCCATGTCTTCGAACAATTAACCTTCGGTCAGCGTCGAAAATCTTTCGACGTAACGTGTCAAAGATGCCCTTTGACACGTTTATTGTATCAGACTTTTATTGCAGTTGCTTGGGTACTTTCCGGAGTTCCCGTCTTATGTGAATGTGAATCCACTTCGTAACTTGTGTTTTGCATTTCAAAGAAGTTTACTAATTCATGCACATCAGTGGCCGTTGCCATCCATTTTGCAGGATTAGTTACATTGTAGTGAGTTTCAAAACCCAGTTCTTCAAGACGGCGATCGGCGACATACTTTACATATTGATTCACATAGTCCGCATTAAGCCCAAGAATACCACGTGGGAACAAATCATTATTATAATTTACCTCTAGATCTACACCTGTGATGATGATCTCGCGAATTTCATTGGCGAATTCTGGAGTAACCACCGAAGCATTCTCCGAAAGAATTTCGTTTATAAGATTGATGCCGAATTTCAAGTGAAGACTTTCATCACGGAGTACCCACGCTATCATTGAGCCGAAGTTACGAAGCTGATTTCGTTGTCGGAAAGAAAGTGCCACCATGAAGCCAGAGTAAAACCAAATACCTTCCATCACAATATTTGTCGCGACGAGATTTCGAATAAAATCTCGCTTACCATCGTCCGTGTCAATATCAAGCGAGCCATTGGTCATTCGTAACACATATTGAGAAATATAATTCTCTTTAGCAACCATTGAGGGTACCTCAAGATGAAGATTGAAAATCTTTTCTCGATCAAAACCGAAGGTCTGAAGAACATATTCAAAACTTACACAGTGATTAGCTTCTTCCCACATTTGTTTTGCGAGATACAAATGAGTTTCCGGTGCTTTTAAATAAGGATATACACCGAGTGCGATTGAGCGATTAACAATAAGTTCAGCTGGATTGAAAAAGGCCATCAAAAATTTTACTGCATGCTGTTCATCGGGTGTCATTAATTGGAAATCACGCAGATCTTCACCTAACGCGATTTCGTGAGGAAACCATGTATTTCGAACCGCTTGATTATATAAATCATATGCCCACTGGTATTTAATGGGATGAAGATTCATGTCTTCTGGTGAGGCTTTTCCTATAAGCATAGTTAGTAGGTTAATTAAATAAATTTACTGGCAACTTTCGCATTGCAATAACTCCTGCGGATCAGTGGGACAGGTCTTTGGGGCATTTTTTGAAGCAACAATACGAGGCTTAGGCATTTCCGGTACTTTTTCCTCCGTGAAGAGAGTTGGTGTGGGTGGGACATTCTTGAAAGGAGCAAATGCGGGTTCGGGCAGCGTTTCAGGAATGCTGGAAACCATTATTTTCACAGGGATATCCTCAATCTGCAAAGGGCTTTCCACTGCAACTTCGGCTTCCGGAAGAACAGTTTGAACTGAAGCGAAGGCACCAAATCCTTTCTTGCCCATTTTGTCAGACTTGTTGACTTTGACGGTACTTTGTTCAGCACTATGACGAGGTTTGAGGTGAAGATAATAGGTTGATTTCAAACCTTTCTTCCACGCAGTAGTATAAATATCAATCATGTCGTTCATTTCGCGGCTATCAAGATACATATTTCGAGAAAGTGCTTGGTCAACCCATTTCTGGGCGCGGGCGGCAACTTCAATGTAGCCATAGGGCGAAGTAGTGAATGATGTTTTGTAAATATCTTTAATGTGCTGAGGAATTCCGACAATTTCTGAAATATCTCCTTGCATTTCGATAATTGAATCTTTTACTTTGTCCCACAAACCCATATTTTTGAGATCTTTAACTAAGTTGTGGTTAACATCCATATATTTGCCGGAAATTTTGTTTCGTGAGAACACCTGCGCAAAACGAGGATCGAAACCTGGAGTAGTTCCTACAAGCAAACCAATATTTGCATTCGGAGCAACGGCCATGAGGGTTGCGTTTCGAATTCCCTTTTTTACTCGATCACGAAGTATGCCCCAATCGAGACCTTTGTGCATACTTTTCTTTTCGATTTCAATAGCAACTCCTCGTTCTTGTTCTAGAATCTGCAATGTGTCGATGGGTACCATTCCGCGTGACCATCGCGAACCTTGGAAATTTTTGTATGAACCTCGCTCTTCTGCAAGTCGAGTACTTTCATCAATTGCCATATAACTAATGAATTCAAAAATCCGATCCGCAAAATGATATGAATGCTCGCTATCATACGAAATACCAAGCTGTTCGATAGTATCTGAGAATCCCATCACACCCATTCCAAGCGCGCGGTTTTCTTGGTCAGCGCGCGTTGCTTCAGGAATCGGAAGAACGTTAATGTCTACTAAGTTATCAAGCATTCGAATCGCCAGCCGAACACTTTTCTCAAGTTGAGACCAATTGATTTCTTTTCGGTTTACATGAGCTGCGAGGTTGATTGAAGCTAAGTTACAGACTGCAATATTGTTTTTATCCTGCGGAAGACAGATTTCGGTACAAAGATTCGACATGTGTATAGTTCCGGTATTGTTGTTGAGAGCTCGGACGTTAATACTGTCTTTCCATACCATCCAAGGATGTGAAGTACTTTGAAGTGATGAGAGGATCTGACGCATCTGTTCTTCAGCGGGAACTTTTTTGAAAATACGAAGCTTATTAGCTTCAGCTAGCTCGATGTATTCGACATAACGCTTACTGAAGGCAGAGCCGTAAAGTTCATTTAAGTCAGGGGTTTCTTTAGGATCAAACATATACCACATCTCTTTAGCCTCTACACGCTTCATAAATTCATCGGAAAGATACGCTGCAGTGTTTGCGGTTCGCATACGCATATAGTCGTCACCAGCATTGTGTTTCCAATCGACGAACTCAGGAAAATCAAGATGCCAATTCTCCATATAGAAACAAAGGGCTCCTTTCTTCTTTCCTCCACGTTGGATAGCACGAATCGCTGTATCCATGATTTTAGCAAAAGGAGTTGGGCCAGTTGAAGTTCCATTGTTTGACATTAAAGGTGAACCCGCAGAGCGAAGCTTTGTTATAGATGCACCAATTCCTCCTGAACCTTTAGATAAAAGCATTACGTCAGCAACTGACTTCGCAATGTGGCCCATATCATCATGAACTTCGAGAAGATAACAGTTTGAGAGCGCCGGGTTTGGGGTTCCTGCACCCAGGTTGGTTGAACCTCCTGCGATAAACTCAAACTTCGACATTTTGTGGTAAAAAGTCTTGGCCATCTCGGTTGGATCTTTTTCATTAAACGAAAGCCCCATAGCAACTCGCATGAAAAAATACTGGGGAGTTTCGAGAGGATATTCAGTGTGGGGATTTTTTAATGCATAACGACTCAAAAAACCCGAAAGTCCTGCGTACTGGAACAAATCATCGCGACCGATGTCCAAGCAATCAGCCAAGGCGTCGAGGTTAAACTTCTCAAGCATTCGAGCTTCGAGCTTTTTAGTAGCGACACCATTTTTGATATAGGTGATGAACGCATTTCGATGTTTATTTTTCAAATCCAAGCGGTTGTCCTTGTCGTAATCAACAATTACTCTTCTATAAATAGTCTTCAACAGCAAACGAGTAGCGATTTTGTCGTATTCGATGTCCTCTTTGATGTTTTGTACTGCTGCATTGATCGTAGCTTGATCGAGCTCGTCTGAGGTGATGCCGTCGTAGAGGGTAATTAGGGTTTCAGTCGCAATCTGAGTCACCTTAGAGACGGGGTCAGTAAGTCCGTAAGCCGCCCGCTCAATGGAACGATTGATGCGATCAGCGTTGTACGCTTCTTTTGTTCCGTCTGCTTTAGTGATTGAGATGTTCATCTTTGTTTAGATATTCACTTACTTTATTAAATTTCTACGACCTAAGTCAGTAGAAATTTTAACATGTTTTAAAAACATGCAAAGTGAAATTGCTCATTTTTATCGGAGCAACACACATACAAAAACCTATCAATACAGACATCAAAAAAGCCTTCGATTAAGGCTTTAAACAGAGAAGATAAAGTTTTTTTAAAGTCGAGGGTTGATTTCGAAAAATATGAGCATAGAATTGTGTTATGCGACTCTTAATTATCGAAGATGAATACGAAATAGCTGACTTTTTGAAGAAAAGTTTTGAAAAAGAGTCTTTCATAGTAGATCTCGCCGAAGAGGGTGAACAAGGATCATATCTTGCTCGCATCAACGAATACGACGCGATCATTCTAGACTACATGCTTCCAAAGAAAAATGGCCTCCAGATTGCTACCGAGGTGCGTGAGGCGGGTAAGTCTGTCCCTATGATCATGCTTTCTATAAAAAGCGATACCACACACAAAATTGAGTGTTTCAAACAAGGGATTGATGATTATGTTACCAAACCATTCTCATTCCAAGAACTCAATGCCCGAGTTCATGCCATTTTACGTCGCCCTTATGACATTAAAAGTTCGATTTTCCACTTTGATGATGTCACTATCAATAGTAGTAAACAAGAGGTCTGTCGCAAAGGTAAGAATATTTACCTCACGCGCAAAGAATTCCTCTTGTTAGAGTGTTTGGTAAAAGAAAATGGCAAAGTAATTTCTCGAGGACGAATCATGGAACATGTCTGGGACATGAACGTAGATCCTTTTTCAAACACGCTTGAGACGCACATTTTAAACCTTCGCAAAAAGATTGGTAAACGACGCGGTAAAGAGATGATTCAAACTGTTCCAGGGCGCGGATACAAGATTGGAGTGTGATTCGTTGCAATGACGATCATTGTCATCCTCGTGAATACGGGGATCCATGTCTTTCTTCCCCTCTTCAGATGAAGAGGGGATTAAGGGGTGTTGTGATTATATTTTTCTTTTGCATTTCCTCCTCCTGCAGTAATGTCAAAAGATCTCTTCCCTACTTAAACTTCCCTAATTAGTTTGCACATCCTGATCGCTCAGTTTAGTGCTTGCTTCGTAAGTTGAAACCGGTTTCCCCATAACAAGGAGACGAATGATTCCCCAGGCAACAAGCCAGTAAACCAACATAGCAAGAAGAGTTGACCATTCAAAAATAGAGCCTCCTACTTGACTTAAGTTAAAAACATTTCGGAACGGTTCTGCGAAAGGATACGTAACGGCGTAGATAAAAGAGGTAAACCCTGCTTCCGGATTTGCTCCAAGAAGTTTAAGGATAAAACGAAAAGCAAGTAAAAATTCTATTAGATCGAGGATATACCACACTACCTGCGTCCCTCGATAGAGAGGCTTTACTTTCGGACTGGTGTTAACTGTTTCCATGAATGATTATATTAAAGTTGGTAAGTCTTTATTATAGCATTTTTACATTAATTACAATGGTCACCATTGTAATTACCCAATGAAGGTGAGTGCGATTCCCTTTTTTCCACCACGGCCAGTTCGGCCAATTCGGTGAACATAGTCGTCGTAAGTTGCAGGTAGATCGTAGTTGATCACATGGCTGATACCGCTGATATCTAGACCTCGCGCCGCAACGTCGGTTGCTACAAGAATTTGGACCTGATGCTTTTTGAAAAGTTCGAGTGCTTTCTGGCGTCGGACGTGATTTTTGTCACCGTGAATCGATTCTGCTTTGAAACCTCGGTTGAGAAGATTCATATAAAGTCGTTCAACACCGTGTTTGGTTTTACCGAAAACGAGAACCTTTTCAAAACCTGGACCTTTGAGAAGTTCAGCCAGTGTTTCGAACTTATCTTTTCCACCGACACGCACGACGTCTTGGTCGACGTTAGCGGACGTATCTTGAGTCTTAACGGAAATCATCACAGGTTCATTGAGGAAATCTTTAATAAGTGCTTCGATTTCGCGAGAAAGAGTAGCTGAGAAAAAAAGAGTATGTCGAGGCGTTGGCATCATAGCCATCATGAATTTCATGTCGTTGATGAATCCCATATCGAGCATTCGATCAGCTTCATCGAGAACCACAGTGGCGAAGTTTCGAAGTGAAAGATTTTTACGTTCGATCAAATCTTTTAGACGTCCAGGGGTGCCGATTACAAAGTTATTAAAATATTTAAGATTGGCAATCTGACGACCGATTGGGGCGCCACCTACGCATACTACTGAGTATATTTTCATTCCGTCAATAAATCCGCGCAGTTCTGAGTCAATCTGAATAGCAAGTTCTCGTGTAGGAACCATGATAATAATCTGTTCTTTGGGGTTCAACAGCACTTTGTTGATTAATGGAATAAGAAAAGCGGCAGTTTTACCCGTACCTGTATTGGCAATACCAACCACATCTTTTCCACGGAGAACGTGAGGAATTGACCGATCCTGAATAGGAGTTGGATCAACATAGCCCTTTGTAACAATATTTTTCTTAAGACGTTCGTCGATGGCGAAATCAATGAATTTGTGTTCCGGTACGAATACTTCGACAGTTTCAGTGATGACTGCTTTGTTGATAAAACGAGAGACATCGATGCGCGCACCGCTACTGAAGCCACTTCGGCTACCGCCACGACTTGTATTTCGACTGCCTCCGCGACTTGATGTCGAAGAAGAGCCACGATAAGGTGGTCGTGAGGATGTTGATCGAGGGGATGAACTTGGGCTTGATGAGCTCGAAGAACCCGAAGATCCAGAGCGTGAATAACTTCCCGTACCGCGGTAGGGATTGCGAATAGGCGTGGCGCCGTGAGGACGAGGCGCGCGGTTAGATGCGTTGTTTGATGAAGGGCGAAATCGTGGTTCCATATTTTATTGTTTTAACACCTGTCTCGTGGGAGCTCGTTAGTAGTAATTACCTTGGAGAAAAATGTATTAATTACCACAATAGACTATAAATGGTTATTTGTCAACATTCATGCTAGACTGCCTTTATGAAAATTCCCAAGCTACTTTCTAAGCCGCTTTACCCGATGCGGATCAACAAATATCTCGCTTTCAAGAACCACTCAACACGACGAGGGGCTGATGACCTTATTTCCAAAAAACGTGTCACTATCAACGGGAAATTGGCGGTGTTAGGTGATAAAGTAAATGAAACCGACGTGGTAGTAGTCAAACATGAAAAAAAACCTGAGGTAAAACAGTATTTTGCTTACAACAAACCCCGAGGTGTCGTCACTCATTCTCCAAAGCTCGATGAAAAAGATATTCTTGGCTCGATCGAACGATACGATATCTTCCCTATCGGCCGTCTCGACAAGGATTCAAGTGGACTTATTATTCTGACCAACGATGGTCGTGTTACTGATCGACTCTTGAATCCATCTCATGAACATGAAAAAGAATACGACGTTAAAACTCTCAAGCCGCTTCGTGCGAACTTTAAAGAAAAAATGGAAGCGGGGGTTCAGATCGAAGAAGAAATGACTAAGCCATGTAAGATCGAGATTATCAACGAGAATACATTTGCAATCAAACTTACTGAAGGAAAACGTCATCAGATTCGTCGAATGGTTTCGGCTTTGTTTAACGAAGTGCGCGATTTAAAAAGAACACGCATAATGAATGTGCGTCTTGGCAAACTCGGCGCCAATCAAATGCGTCCGATTGAAGGTGAAGAACTGGTTACTTTTTTGAAAAAGTTAGGGTTATGATTTTTCTCCCCTCCTTTTTTAAGGAGGGGATTTAGGGGAGGTGAATTCTTCTTTTGTATCTTTTCCTCAATCTCTCAGCTCACTACATATTTCTTCAAGGACACGGATAATTTTCTTCTGAAAATTTCCTCCCTCTCCTGCAGTCCGAGAGGTCCTTTCAGAAATAGTAGGTGAGCTTTGAGATCAAGTTAGTAATCCAATATAATTATTTTACCAATCACCAATGCAAACACCAACTAACAATACTTTCGACCTCATTGTCATCGGTGGCGGACCTTCGGGTATGATGGCAGCAGGGCGCGCAGCCGAGCGCGGTTTGAACGTGTTACTTTTGGAAAAAAACGACACCCTTGGCAAAAAACTACTCATCACTGGTGGTGGACGGTGTAATGTTACCAACAACGAACTCGACAATCGTAAACTACTCGATAAATTTAAAGACAACGGCAAATTTCTTTTCTCAGCTTTTTCAAAATGGAGCGTTAAAGAAACGATGGATTTTTTCCATTCACACAACATGCCAACCAAAGTGGAGAATGAACTTCGTGTTTTTCCCGTGAGCAACAGCGCGCAATCAGTGTGGGATGTTCTTGTCGAATATATGAAGAAAGGAAAGGTGACCGTGTTTTCAAATAAAGAAGTAGTCGGATTTATAAAAGATGATGTGAATAAAAAAATAACCGGAGTAAAAATAAAAGGCGGTGAAATCTTTTCCGCTTCTTCTTATATTCTCGCAACAGGAGGAAAGTCGCGACCGGAAACAGGTTCGACGGGTGAAGGTTTTAAGTGGCTTACAGAACTTGGTCACACCGTTGTTGAGCCCGCAGCTTCGCTTGTGCCACTTTTGATTAACGAACCTTGGATTAAAAATCTCGCGGGACTTACCTTGCCCGATATTAAAATTAACCTTTTGCAAAATGGCGTCAAACAAGAATCGAAACGGGGAAAAATATTATTCACTCACATCGGCGTCAGCGGCCCGACTATTTTAAATATGAGCAAAGACGTTGCAGAACTTTTAAAATACGGCGAAGTGCTGATATCCCTTGATCTTTTACCTTCATACGATTACGGAACACTTAACACTAAACTTCAAGAGATTTTTAAAATCGAACACAAAAAGAAATTCAAAAATTCACTCAAAGAATTAGTTCCCTCTTCGCTCGCACCAGTTGTCGTTGAACTTTCAAAAATAAATCCCGACACCGCGTGTAACTCAATCACCCGTGAAGAGCGTCTCAAGCTTGTGACCTTACTAAAACACTTCAACATGCGTGTGAAAGGTTTACTCGGTGTTGATAAGGCGATTGTCACATCCGGTGGTGTCGAACTTTCTGAAGTAGATTTTAAAACTATGCAGTCG
This sequence comes from bacterium, assembly GCA_043745565.1. Lineage (GTDB taxonomy): Bacteria > Patescibacteriota > Minisyncoccia > Phycocordibacterales > CALRBL01 > CALRBL01. Next base: position 5,008 of record JAYTST010000033.1, on the reverse strand, counting down.
CGTCTTTTTCAAAACCTTTACCTCATCGGCGATATTCTCAATATCGATCGCCCTTCCGGTGGCTACTCGCTTCAGCTTTGCTGGACGACGGGGTTTGTTGCTGGTGATTCGATGAAGTAAATGTCAAAGGTCATCTTTGACATTTATAAAGAAGAAAAGAAATAAAAAAAACAAATTAGTTTTTAATTAAAATAATTTCATACACATGCCAATATTTTAATCCGCTGGCCATTGTTTTACCCTGACCTTCGATTTCATTGAAATTACGAATCTTAATGTCAAATTCTTTAAGGTAGTCGATTATTTCGCTCTTTTCCCAGGTACTCCATTTATCATTATTTGCCCACTCATCTTTTTTACCGATTAAGTTAAAAATAATAACACCTTTAGCTGATAAGCCATTAATCATAGATTTTATTACTTTTTGTGCACTAATTTTTGAGAGAAACTGTAATGAAAAGGATGCCGTAATAAGATTATATTTTTTTTCTTGAATTACAAAATCTTCAATTGAAGCATTGAATATATGAATTTCATTTTTTTTAAATTTGATTGCCTCTAGAAGTTCATTGTTTTTATCTACAGCATCTACTTCGAATCCTTTTTCTGCAAACGACAAAACATCAAAGCCTTTTCCACAACCTAAATCTAAAGCTCGACCGTTGGGCATTAATGCAAATTCGTCTATTAGTGTATTAAAAATTGATTTTTGAAGTGTAAATGACATTATTTTTTAATTAAAAACTTGCTGCTTATCTTCCGACAAGCAGCAAGTGAGATAAGTTAGCGTCTTTGATTTAAGGACAACCACAGTTACCGTCGCAATCACAGATTGCCTTGATAGAGCCGGCTTTCCAATTCTTGGACAGTGCTCCAAATATTTTAAGAGCCACTGGGCGGATTGGAGTTACTTTTTTCACTGCAATAATGCGGTGCTCTTGGGTGAAAGGGTTGTGATGAAGAAAGTAACCAAAATACTCAGTACAAAATTTAGCATATTCTCTTGTGAAGAGAATGAAAGTATGCCAAGCTTCATCGATCTTTGGTGGCGGTGAGTATCTTTTTGTTGTGGCATTAGTGCCGCAAATATAGAGAAACTTGAGCATATCGTCAAAAAGCTCTTCAGCATCTTCTTGTGATAGTTTCATTTCCTTCGTAATTCGCTCAAGAAGATGTGAAAAACGATATGACATCACCTCACTTTGCGACCGCATTTCTGCAATTGGCGGTTTATTATTTTTTAACCGCTTACTTTTAACTTTTGAACTAACAATTTGGATTTTCAATTTTTAACTCCTGATTTGTGAACGGCAGAAAATTATCAATGATAAGTTAATTTCTCATCAAGGTCCTGTTCTAATTTAAATATAGCATAGCAAGTGCTTACGTCAATCTAACGTAATTGTTTAATAATTAGGACACTCTCGTTCATTAAACTGAATGTGTGACAAATAGATCCCCGCACAAAATGTCAAAGGTCATCTTTGACATTTATTTCCCCAAATCCAACTTCTCATCAATACGATTCTGCGAGACAAACTCGGGGACGTGGCTAACGAGAATCATGGCGCCTTCGTAATCGTTCAAGGCTTTGGCGATGATGGGAAGATGACGGAAATTGATGTGGTTGGTGGGCTCGTCGAGAATAAGAAGTCCGGGCTTTTGGAGAACAAGACGACAAAAAGCGACGAGACCTTTCTGACCTTCAGAAAGCGAACCGATTTTAGTTTTCATCATTTCGCCAGTAATGAGAAAGCCGGCTGCAGTCGAGCGCAAGTTTTCTTCAATGGGACGATCCATCACTTCGGCGAGCGAGTCATACACCGTGTCTTCAAAATTAAGTGTAGAAAAATCTTGGCGATAGTAGCCCACTCGCACACCGTCGGCAATAACCGCACCTTTGTGTGTCGGTGATGCAAGGGTTTCAAGAAGCGTACTTTTCCCTATTCCATTTGGTCCCGACAAAAGTAAGTGTTCGTTTTTCTTCAAAGAAATCGCTGCTTTCTTTGAAGTGGGTTTTTGTGATTTGATAACCGAGTATGAAGTGATGTGAAGAATTTCTCCAACGAATTCTGGTTGTGAAGGAATAATAAATGAACGGATTGTTTTGTCTTCTTTTCTAACATCCACTTTTTCTTCTTCAAGCTCTTCAGCTTTTTCACGCATACGCTTGGCAACCATACGCATTTGTCCTCCTTTGTTAGCGAAAAAGTTTGCCTTGTCTTTGTTTTCCTGAATTTCTTTAGCAAGCTGAGCGTTTTTGCGATTCTCTTTTTCAATTCGCAATGAAATTTCTTTGAGTAAATCAGAATAGTTTCCTACATATTGTTCTACTTTTCGCGTAAAGACATCAAGATATAACACGCCATCACTAAAAGCATTCAGGAATTCCGCGTCGTGGGAAATAACGATGCAGGTCTTTTTGTAATTCTTTAGAAAATCAGTGAGATGTTCGATGCCGGCAGTATCGAGATTGTTTGTTGGTTCATCAAGAAGAAGAACATCTGGGTCTTGTATAAGTGCTGAAGCAAGAAGAAGTCGCGCTTGCTGACCACCTGAGAAACTCCGCATTTCGCGGTCGTAAATTTTGGCGTGAGGAGTCAAAAGATTTACTACTTCCAAAACCCGATCAATGCGTGGTTCAATATCATATATTTTTTTATCGAAACATTTTTCAAAAAAAGCACGAACAGTAAGGTCGAGATCAGCTCGTGGAATCACCTGTTTTGCAGTTGCAATACTCACACCATGACTGATGTGAATCTCACCTTCCTCGGGAACAAACGCGCCAGTAATCAAACCAAAAATGGTACTTTTGCCTGCGCCGTTTTGACCCATGATAGTAATCTTGGTTCCACGACGCACCGTAAAATCCACCTCGGTTAAAATAGGTTTATTGTGCCCATACTCAAATGACACCTTATCGAATCTGATGATAGTTTCTCCGCGAGACATGTCAGAACAGAGTACAACATTTTCAGCTATCCTACAACTACCACGACCTCTTCGTTTTCATTATCTTCACTCATTTCTTCATCAACTATTTTTCGATCGCGATAAAGTGCAAGCCACATCGTACCAATCATGGTGAGCAACCAACCAAGTAACAATGTTTTTCCTGCAGTTGCAATTCGACTTTCAACTTCACGAAGTGAACGCCCCATCAATACATAACCCGAAGAGTTAGTTGATGTGCTGTTAAAATATCGTGCAACTGCGGCAATACGAACTCCCTTTTGCGGTTCCCATGTAAAACGGTGATCAAGGTTATTTTGTGACGCTTCGAGTGCGCCTGCAGGAGGAATAGGAGGTGCATCATTCAAGACACCAGAAAATGTGATGGGTTTTCGATTTGCATCATAGACGATAACAAAAGGGGCTAAACTTTTTTCAATATTTGTTTTTTGTTGAAAGGGATATTCTGCAGGATTAACCCCACTTGAAAATGCCGCCGAGGTATCTTCCACAACTTGGACTTGAGGATCGTTTGCCTGACTTCGGTACGTTTGCTGGATAATAAAATACATAAAGATGTAAAAGGCAGTAATCGCAAACAATAACGGTAACCAATTGAGTACTATCTTTTTTAGTATTGATGAAGACATATTTTTTAATTAATTGTTTTTTCTTTTAAAAGTGCTCCGAACTTTTCTTGTACTTTCTGAAGCTTTGGGTTGATAATCACTTCACAGTAACCTTTTGTTTTGTTGTTAGCGTAATAATCGTGATGATAACTTTCCGCTTCGTAAAACGTAGGTGCTGGCTCTACTTCGGTGACAATAGCCTTTCCTTCGCTATTTGAGTCGTTAATCTCTTGGATGAATTTCTCTGCTTCCGCTTTCTGTTTATCGCTTGTATAAAAAATAACTGAACGATACTGAGTTCCTACATCATTCCCTTGGCGATTCAATGTTGTTGGATCATGAGTACCGAAAAAGACCGTCAGCAAATCACTAAACGATAGAATGCTCGGATCAAATTCAACTTTCACTACTTCAGCGTGACCTGTTGTTCCCTCACACACTTGAATATAAGTGGGATTAACTATTGTTCCCCCTGCGTATCCTGGAGCAACACTGATAATACCACGGAGTATTTTAAACACCGCTTCAGTGCACCAAAAGCATCCACCACCTAAAATTGCTGTTTCTTTATTCATGCGAAATATTTTATCATAATTTTGTGACGTAAAAAAGAAAGACCCTCTCGCGCAAGTATGCGAAAGGGTCTTTAAACTATCGAATATAAAAGAGACTACAGAGTTCGGGAAAACACTGTCGTTCCGCGATGGTAGCACTTGCTGCCAACGGCGTCATCGACATCTACATACAAGATGCCGTCTTCGCACTTCACTGTTACGAAACAGGGAATATCCTTAACATCACGACAAGGAAGAAGACTAAAACTCTCTTCCAAAAAAATCACTTGCTGTTTTTCAGGTGCACGAAGCAGAGTGAACAACGCGAAAGCGCTAATTCCCATTTGTGTCATTTGGCTGATGGTATCAATGATTTGCGCCTGGTTGAGGGACATATTCAGCCAGTTCGAACACAGCGTTTGATGAGAAGACGAATCCTCAACTTTCCCGCGAAAACGTTCCATGAATGCAGCGCTCGGCATCGCATAGTCCAACTCCAGCAATTCGTCACTTACCACAAAGTAAGGCGACGCAGGAATGGCATGAAAACGGGTCGTTGATGTAAATGGATTCTGAACATCGGTATGTAAAGAAACAGCAGCAGATATTTCGACTAACGATATTAGTGCATTCATAAGGTTACTGACTTGGGTGATAGGTTAGGTTTGATTGAAATCAGTTACTACTCTCTACACACTTATTTACCATAAATTAGTAGTCAAGTCAAACTTTTTATTCATATTGACTCACTCTACCATCTTGGATAAGGTATACAAAGAAAAGAAACCTCAACCCCGAACATTGTAAGTATGAACAAATCCATTCCTAAATTCGTTATCACCGGTGGACCTTGCGGTGGTAAAACAACCG
>JAYTST010000032.1:0-6187 GCA_043745565.1 bacterium | reverse complement strand
ATTAACAAAGAAGTCTATAACGATGAAATGCTTGCTGAACATGGCTTGAAAAAAGATGATCTCGTCGAAGAGAAGTCAGTTGAAGTGGGAAATATTTTTAGCCTCGGAACTCGTTTTTCTGAACCGCTTGAACTTCGTTATAAAAATGAAAGTGATGAAGCTGTAGGCGTAATCATGGGTTCGTATGGCATCGGTATCGGGCGCTTGATGGGGACGATTGTTGAGGTGCTTTCTGATGAAAAGGGAATTGTGTGGCCGGAAAGCGTAACGCCGTTTGATATTCATCTTATTGCTTTACCAGACACAGAAGGTGAGGTGAAAAAAGTCGCTGAAGAATTATACGAAAGCTTATCAAAAAAATATGAAGTATTTTATGACGACCGCGATATTGGTGCGGGTGGTAAATTCGCCGATGCCGATTTGATCGGAATTCCAAAACGAATCGTTATAAGCGCACGAACACTCAAGGAGCATTCAGTAGAAGTTTCAGATCGTAAATCCGGTGAAGCTACAATAGTCAAAATCCATGACCTCACATAATCCTCAAAACAGAATACTTTAAAAATATGTTTAGATTCTTTTCAAATGATATAGGAATAGACCTAGGAACCGCCAATACGCTTGTCTACGTACGCGGAAGAGGAATCGTAATCAATGAGCCGTCAGTTGTTGCTATTAATCACAAAACAGGACAGGTAGTTGCTGTTGGGAAAGCTGCGCGTGACATGCTCGGACGAACACCTTCTCACATTCAAGCGGTTCGGCCACTCGTAGATGGAGTAATTTCAGATTTTGAAGTAACAGAAGAAATGTTGACATATCTTATAAAAAAAGCTGAAGCCGGTTCAAAGAAAATGCTTGGACCTCGCGTGGTGATCGGTGTTCCATCAGGGACTACCAACGTGGAACGCAGAGCTGTTCGTGACGCATCAAAAAGTGCCGGCGCGCGTGAAGTTTTTATTGTCGAAGAGCCTATGGCGGGTGCTCTTGGCATCGGTTTGCCCATTTCTGAACCTGTGGGAAGTATGGTTATTGATGTCGGAGGCGGTTCAAGTGACATCGCTGTAATATCACTTGGTGGAATTGTAAAATCTAAAAATATTAAAATTGCAGGTGATAAATTAAACACTGATATTATTTCCTATCTTCGAAGTGAGTGTCAGATTTTGATTGGTGAAAAAACGGCGGAAACAATTAAGATGTCAATCGGTAGTGCGATCAGCGACGAAGAACCGGTACACATGCCGATTCGAGGACGTGATTTGGTCACCGGCTTGCCTAAAGAGGTGACAATTTCGGATGAAGATATTCGCGCTGCAATGTCTCCTTCACTCGATGTATTGATTGAGGGAATTCGTGAAGTACTGGAAACAACACCTCCAGAAATTCTGGCAGACATTATGCAGAGAGGAGTTCACCTCATTGGAGGAGGAGCGCTTATTAAAGGATTTCGCGATGTCCTCCATGATTATCTGGGCATTCCAGTTACTATTGGTGAAAATCCCCTCGAAGCGGTGGTTCGAGGTACAGGTATCATCCTTGAAAATATTACAGCCTACAAAGATGTTCTGATCCAGAACGAAGACGACATGCCCCTCAAGTGCTAATTGCAATGGTCACCATTGTAAAGGTACAATGACACAATGGTATTCAAAACGAAGAAGAAAAAAAGTCTCTTTTTAATTATCACCACTAGTTGCCTAGCGGTGATAATAATAGCGGGTCTTGTCTCAGTTGTACTTTCAAAAGTAATGGTTGATTTAAGCTCTGGCGCAGAAAACACCGCAGCGGTTTCTTCTTCATTCCTTTCAATTTTTCGTTCAAAAACCACTCTCGATAGGCAGAATGCTCTACTTAAAAAAGCCATCGAAGACGACCAAATTCGACTTGCCAGTCTTGAGTCAATCGTAAAAGAAAACATAAGTCTCAAAGAAACCTTGCGTATCAAGGCAGAAACCAATCGTGAACGCGCAAAAGTACTTTCAAAGCCACCATTTACTTTTTTTGATATTCTCACCATTGCCGGTGGAAAAGATGTTGGTTTTAAAGCGAGTAGCCCCGTTATGCTTGGAAGTTTCCAAATTGGAACTATAAAAGATGTCTCAGAATCTATTTCCCACGTCGAATTATTATCCTCACCCCATGTCAAGAATAATGTTTTTATTGGTGAAAAGGGAATTCCTGCTGTAGCTTTAGGAAAAGGTGGAGGAAATTTTGAAGTAACACTTCCGCAAGGAGTTGAGATTAACGAAAACGACGAAGTTCGAATAATGCTAAATAATAATCTTGTATCAATTGGTTCCGTAAGCACCATCATCCAAAATCCGCAAAGCACCTTCATCAATGTGCTCTTTAATCTCCCAATAAATCTCTATGAATTAACGTATGTTGAAATCCCTCTTTAAACGCAAAAAAAGATATAATCACGAAATCGCTCCGGACGAAATATTCCTTGATTCTAGTAATATTCCCGATTTCGATAGGCATCAGTTTGAAGGTCGAATTGAAAAAGCTATTTCTTCGCGTACTATCTTTTTCCTCGGTATTTTTTTTGGTATTATTGGAATCTTTTTCCTCGGACGAGTGTCCTTTTTGCAAATACAACAGGGAAGTGTGTATGCTGAGCGAAGTGAAAATAATCACCTTACACATTCTTACATTTTTGCTGATCGCGGTTTGATCACTGATCGAAAAGGAAATCTGTTAGCTTGGAACTCTCCAGGAGAGAATGTTGAAGATTATTCACGTCGCGTGTACACAGAGGTTTCTGGTTTTAATAATTTATTGGGCTATGTAAAATATCCCGCAAAAGACAGTAAAGGTATTCTATACTCCTACGAGATTACAGGCCGCGATGGGGTAGAGAATTATTTTAACTCTTTGCTTGCAGGGAATAATGGACTCAATATTGTAGAGACTGATGTGCGTGGAAAACCCCAATCCTCATCAGTAATTCATCCACCCGTTCAAGGAAAAAAGCTCGTGCTATCAACCGACGCTGATCTGCAGGCAATTTTTTTTAAACATATTAAACAAACAGTTGATACGGCGGGATTTGTAGGAGGTGCCGCAGTAATGATGGATATTGGAACGGGAGAAATAATATCATTAACCACTTATCCAGAGTTTAACTCACAAATTATGACGGATGGAAAAGATTCGGCAACTATTAACGGCTATTTTAAAGACCCAGCCACTCCACTTTTGGATCGAGCTATTTCTGGTTTATACGCACCGGGCTCCATCATAAAACCATTCATCGCGCTTGGTGCTTTGAGCGAAGGGATTATCAATGCTGACAAAAAAATTGAAAGTACGGGCTCAATATCAATTCCTAATCCTTACTTTCCTGATAAACCCACGGTCTTTAAAGACTGGCGCATAAATGGCTGGACAGATATAAAAGAAGCTATCGCAGTTTCTTCAGACGTATTCTTCTACGCTATTGGCGGAGGGTATCAAGATCAAAAGGGACTTGGAATCGATCTCATAGGTAAATATGTTTCGATGTTTGGGTTTGCAGCGCCATTTCCTCAATCTTTTTTTAGCGTAAAAAATAACGGAGTGATTCCAACGCCCGACTGGAAAGCAAAAATGTTTAACGGTGATCAATGGCGCATTGGAGATACTTACCATACGTCTATCGGTCAGTTCGGGTTTCAGGTCACTCCTATGCAGGCTGTACGCGCCACTGCGGCACTCGCTCGCGATGGTGTAATGGTTGAGCCATCGATTATTAAAAAGGGTGAAGAGGGATTTGTTGAAATCACACCAAAGATAATTAAAGGAATAAATCCTTCGACGTATCCTATTGCCAAAGAAGGAATGAGAATGGCTGTCACATCAGGAACACTCACTTCACTCAATTTCCCCCAACTCCAGATTGCCGCAAAGTCGGGAACTGCCGAAGTGGGTTCTCGGAAAAATTACGTCAACTCGTGGGTGGTGGGATTTTTCCCCTATGAAAAACCAAAGTACGCCTTTGCCATAATTCTTGAAAAAGGTCCCGCAGTTTACACCGAAGGGGCTCAAGCTGCCGTCAAACGAGTATTCGAAGAGATGCTTTCTGCAAGCAGTACCGAAGCATACCGTTAGTTGACTATTGGCCTTAAAATCTGTAAAATATCGCAGACATTAACAACATATAAACATATTCGCCATGAATGCAGATAAGGAATATTTGACTAAGGAAAAGTACAAAGAATTAGAAATAGAGCTCGATCACCTAAAGAAGGTGAAAAGGAAAGAAGTAGCTGAAAATCTCGAATTTGCCAAGGCATTGGGCGACTTGTCGGAAAATGCCGAATATCACGAAGCTCGAGAAGAGCAGGCAACTATTGAAGATCGAATCAATAAAATAGAATCTATTTTTAAAAACGCTGAAATCGTTACCCTTCATCACAGTAACAATGCTGATATTGGTTCTACCGTAACAGTTCAAAAAGAAGGAAGTAAGGATCACACCATTTATAAAATTGTCGGTTCTGAAGAAGCCAACATGGCCGAAGGAAAAATCTCTTTTAAATCTCCACTTGGCGAGTCAATGATTGGAAAGAAAAAAGGAGATGCCTTTTCATTCAGTGCACCAAAAGGTGTCTTCAAGTATAAGATTGTGGATATAGCTTAATTATATATGTTTTGGGCCGATCGCATAGTTCTCGATATTTTAGAGCGTAAAAAAGAAAAAGTGGACAAAGGTCTACCGCTCATTATTCGTGATGAAAAAACAGCTTCAGGTCGAGTGCACGTTGGTTCACTTCGTGGTGTTGCCATTCACGGAATTATCGCTGAAATTCTTAAAGAAAAAGGTATTGCGTCAACATATTATTTTGAAATAAATGATTTTGATCCCATGGACGGTCTTCCTGTTTATCTTGATGAAGCGACATTCAAACCTCATATGGGTAAGCCGCTTTGTAATGTTCCATCGCCGGATGGAGAAGGGAATTTTGCAGAATATTTTGCGAATGAATTTATTCAAGTTATTAAAGAGCTTGGGTTTGAACCTGAATATTATCGTTCTTCGGATTTATATAAAAAAGGAGCTTACAATGAAGCCATAAAACTAGCTCTACTTCACGCTGATAAAATTCGTGAAATCTACAAGCGCATTTCAGGCTCAGTTAAAGCTGACAAGTGGCTTCCACTGAATGTAATATGCGAAAATTGTGGAAAAGTGAGTACCACAATCACTTCTTCGTTTGATGGTGAGAAAGTAAAATACTCATGTCGCGATTTAGAATGGACTAATGGTTGCGGCCATGAAGGATGTGTTTCTCCGTTTAACGGAAATGCAAAACTTCCATGGAAAATCGAGTGGGCAGCGAAATTTAAAATCATGAATGTTGATATCGAAGGTGGTGGAAAAGATCACTCTTCAAAAGGAGGTTCTCGTGATGTTGCAGAAGCAATTTCACGCGAGATTTTTAATCACGAGCCACCAATTAATATTCCTTACGAATTTTTCCAAGTAGGTGGAAAGAAAATGTCTTCCTCAAAAGGTAAAGGCAGTTCATCACGTGAGATTGCTGATTTACTTCCACCGGAAATTGTGCGCTTACTTTTACTTCAGAAAGAACCACAACGAACTATTGATTTTATTCCCGATGGCGACACGGTGCCTATTCTTTTTGATACCTATGACAAATTCGCTGATGAATTTTTTAGTGAAAACCGCACTGACTTCAGTCGTCTTTTTGCATTGGTTCATTTACCAAAAAATCGTCAGAACATCACACATCCTTCGATGCCTCGTTTTTCACAAATCGCATATTTGGTTCAGATGCCGCATTTGGATATTCAACACGAAGTTGAGCGCATTTTAGAAAAGCCATTAAATGACGTTGAAAAAGCTGAGCTTAATAAACGTGTTCGTTACGCCAAAATCTGGATTGATACCTACGCACCAGAAGATTACAAATTTGAAATTCAAAAGGAAGTTCCAGAAGCTGCAAAAAGCCTCACTGATATTCAAAAGCAAGCAATGCTTAGTCTTTTAAATTACTTTTCTGAACACACCACCATTGATGGTCAATTACTTCATACCAAACTTCACGAAATGAAGGATGAGCTTTCGATTTCACCTAAAGAATTGTTCGAGGCGATTTACCTTTCAGTACTTGGTAAAATGAGCGGCCCCAAAGCCAGATGGTTTCTCAGTGTTCTCGACAGGGATTTTCTTATTAAG
>JAYTST010000031.1:0-6224 GCA_043745565.1 bacterium | reverse complement strand
AGAGAACGTGGACTATTTTTCTCATAGAATATATGAAAATTATACCTTACAAACTAGGTGAAACCTAGGCAATGTGTGGATAACTTTTACGTTACAATGGTGACCACTGTAATTACTTTTTAGAACTGGCGCGGAGGAGCTCGAGAACTTCATTTTCGCCGGAAACTCGTTTAACTTCCCCGCCTCCGACGAAAAGAATCTCGTCTGCTTTTTTAATGGTATTAAGTCGATGAGCAATGATAATTTTGGTAGTGTCTTTTGGAAGTGATTCAATTAGTTTTTGAAGACTCGATTCAGTCACGGTGTCGATATTTGCGGTCGCTTCGTCGAGAATAAGAAGTTTAGGTGCGCGCAATACTGTTCGTACGAAAGAAATAATTTGTTTTTGGCCGATGCTGATGTTTTCAGCCCCGCTGTCGATGTTAGTTTTTAAACCGTCGGGAAAACGCTTGAGGAGCTCGGACATATTTCTTTCTTCGAGTAATTGCTCGAGTTGTTCGTCGGTTGTTTCGAAGAACACATCATTTCCATATCGAATATTGTCAGCGACACTTCCCGTGAAGAGAAATGGTTCTTGGAGAATAACGCTTATATCAGTTGAAAGCTCGTCACGATCATAGGTTCGCATGTCTTTTCCCTTCCAGAAAATAACGCCCGCTGTAGGGTCATAAAGCCGAACCATGAGGCTGGCTATGGTACTTTTGCCGCCACCTGTTGGCCCAACTAACGCATACGTCTTGCCTTTTTGAAGTCCGAGAGTGACATGTTTCAGTACATTTGTTTCGGCATATTTGAAATTTACTTCATCAAAATACATTAACGTTTCGACTGAAAGTGTGGCCACACTGCCCTCTTTTATGACGGGTAAATTTGATGTGAGCGAGAGAATATCTCTAATTCGTCCCCACGACGCAAGCGAAACTTGAATGTTTCCGAAGATTGCAGCGATAAAACGAAGTGGGTCATAAAAACGCAGGGTATAACTTAAAAATCCAATCAACAATCCAATAGTAATTTCTGAATGTGAAATTAAATAAATTCCATACCCGAGAACTGCTACTTGTGCGATATATCCCGCAAAATCATACAGAGCTGAAAAAATAGTATTAAGAAATGCAGCAAGAATGGATTTATTGTAAACATCCTTATTTAATGCTGAGAGAAATGTTTCAAAAAAGTTACGTCGGTCAAATGCCACAATTGCTTTGAAGTTAGTAAGTTGCTCAGAAACCCCCGCGGTGAAAATTCCAAGTGCCGCTGAACTTTTTTTGTTGTATTTTTCAAGATACGGTGAGAAAATCCGTGTCACTGAAAGCAGAAATAATGTTGAAGCAAGCAACACAAGTGCTAATTTCCAATTTAAATATAAAATAAATCCAGTAATTCCAAGCAACGTGAATGCGCTTCCTGCAAATCGTAAAATACTCTCCGAAAGAAACTGAGAAAGTTTGTCTGTATCGTTGTTAATGCGAGACATCAAATCTCCCGTCTTGTTTTGGTTAAAAAAAGCGATAGGCAACGATTGAATTTTTTCAAAAATGGTGGCGCGTAATTTGTACAGTGCCTGCTGTCCCACTTTTCCCATAATACGTTGCTGAAAATAGGTGATGATTCCACTGACAACATACAACGCAGACAATGCGAAAATAAGTCGTGATAAACCGCGTAGATCTCCGCGAGCGATAAAGGTGTCGATTGAAAGTCCAAGTAAATAAGGCGTCACAATTTGTGCAATTGAACTGAGCACTACCAACAATAATGCATAGGAAAGTCGACGCTTGTTTAAGTATGAACCCAGTTCTTTAGCGCTTTGAAAAAGCCGTGTGAGGTATTTGTCTTCTTTTTTGTTAAGCGAATTTAAATTATAATCCATGTTGAATATGATTTCTTAATGTTCTTCAGTCGACATCTGTGACTCATAAATCTGACGGTATTCAAGAGAGTCCGCAAGAAGTTCTTGATGCTTTCCTTGTGCGATTAATTCACCTTCCATCAACACGATAATATGATCATAATTTTTAATCGGTTCAACTTTTTGAGTAATAGAAATAAGAGTGATGTCGCCAAAATTATCGACGATATTTTTTAAAATTCGCTCCTCCGTCCCCGCATCGACGCGCGCGGTAAAGTCGTCGAGCAATAGTACTTTTGGATTGAGTGTTAAGGCGCGAGCGAGCATTAAGCGTTGTTTTTGGCCACCTGACAGCGTTGTACCACGCTCGCTTACATTGGTATCAATTCCTTGAGGGAGTTCTTTTACAAGCTCTGTAAGTTCAGCAGTAGAAATTGCCTTGTCCAAAAGTTGTTCTTCAGCATCGCTTTTGAACAACACATTTTCCTTAAATGTCGTGTTAAAAATAATACTATCTTGAAAGACCATTCCTATATTGGATAAAAAGTAAGATTGATCCCAATCGTTCCGTGGCTTTCCATCGATGGTAATTGTTCCCTCAGTTGGTGTAGCCAAACCCGCGAGTAAATAAAATAATTCTGTTTTGCCCGCACCTGTGGGACCGAGGATTGCTGTTTTAGTGTGAGGTTTTATTTCAAAAGAAATATTTTGAAGAATTATTTTGTCGCCATATCTAAGAGTGACATTGTCAAAAATAATATGTCCCTTAAATTCCTGTGTGGTTTCCGTTTTGCCGGGATCCATGTCTTTAATTTCATCAGAAACATTCAACACCTCATCAATCCGCTTAATGGAAACTTGTGCACGTGAAATAAATGTCCCAGCAAAAGAAAGAATAAAAAAGGGCCAGATAAATACCGACGTATACGAAAAGAATGCGCTCATTTCACCGAGCGTAAGTGTTCCACCAATTACTGCGCGACCTCCAAACCACAATACGATTAAGACAGAAATATTTGAAAGTACGGTGATCACTGGAATGAGAGCGGCAAAATAAGTAACGATGTTTTGACTTATTTCTGTTCCGCGCTTGTTAACGACGTCAAACTTTTGCAACTCAAACTTAGTTGCATTCAGTACCCGAACCAGTGCAGATGCAATAATACTTTCGTTAATAGTCTTATTTATCCTGTCCAAATTTTCCTGACTCATGCCAAACAGCGCGCCGATTTTGCCAAATATGAGAAAGAACACCAGTACAATAAAAGGAACCACTGACAGCGTGAGAAGGGCTAATTTCCAATTGATTACTAAAAGAAATGCAATCACACCGATAATCGTGACGATAGCAGTCAAAAGAGAAACTATTCCTGAAGCAACAAGCGCTTTTACCGCGTCGACGTCGGAAGTCATAACGGTTATCAAACGACCGCCCGTCATTTCGCGCATGTACTGAAACGACCGCCCTTTGAGCGCACCGATTAATTTATTTCGAAGATCGAGGCCTACTTTTTCTGAGGCATAACTTGCGACCGCTGTTTGGCCAAGTGTTAAAAAAAGAATCACCACTGATAAAATTCCAAGTATGATTGCAGAATGAGCCAGATCAAAGTTTCCATTTTGATAAGCGTCTACGTATTCACCGAGAAGTTTTGGAAAGTACAGTGAAAGAACATTCGATGCAATTGATATTAGAAAAATAACAAATATAAGAAAGCCGTACGGTTTGAGCGTCTTAAACATAATTACATTTCAATCACTACTTCATTTTTAGAAAATCGTGATTTCGGATAAGTTGCATAGGGATCGCTTTCGCTTCGGTAACCTAAGGCACAAATAACTGTAGCTGCTAATCCTTTTTCTTTTAAACCTAAAATTTCATCGAACTCTGCTGGATCAAATCCTTCCATGGGCGAGGCATCGATTCCGAGGAGTGCTGCCGCTTCAAGAAGCATCCCAAGAGAAATGTAGAGTTGTTTGGCAGACCAAGCTTTTTTATCAGTATCACTTTTTGAAAGTACCGAACCCATGATCATTTCTTTCACAGGTTGAAGAGTGGTAGCGGAAATTCCTCGCACTTCAGCGGTACTTTTTATAAACGAGTCAATATATGCCTCGTCGAGATTATTAACGATTGCAAAGACAATTAAATGCGAAGCCTCGGTCACTTGTGGTTGGCCATATGCCGCTGCTTTAAGTTTTTCTCGGAGTTCTGGATTTCGAACCACAATAAACCGCCAAGGCTGAACACCGAAGGATGACGGTGAAAGTCTGATCACTTCAAGAAGCGCATCAAAATTTGCGTCGTCAATTTTTTTGGATGTGTCAAACTGTTTTGTTGCATATCTTCGTTTTAGTGCGTCTATTATTTGTTCTTTATTCATAGTTTAGTGGGGAATTATTATTCTTCGAGCATTTTCTCAATTTCCTTAAAAGAGTTTTCCGTCTCTTTTAATCGCTCTTTTCCTTCTTTTATTAATTCTGCTCCTTCTTTAAGTTTTTTAAGACTTTCTTCAATGTTGATTTCTTCTTCATTCTCAAAATAAGCGCTAATATGCTTGAGTTTTTGAAGTATTGTTGATATGTTTGCGTCTGATTTTTTAGTCATTGGCTTCAGTTTATCATAATTTTATCTCAATGAATATGCAATTTTAGTCTTTAAAATATCTGGATAATACATTCACAAAATTTTATACTACTTTGATATAAAAAGCTTTATGTCCGCTATCAAAGGGCATCATTGACACACTATCATTTCGATTGGTAAGTCGTAACTTAAGTAAATGCATGGATCCCCGTATTCGCGAGGATGACAGGGCAGAAGACTACCTATCTAAAATTAGATGACCTTGCCTTTTACAGAACCTTTTGAAAACTGAACTTCAAACTGATCATCTTTTTTAAGATCTCCAGACGATGCAACGATTTTTCCTCTTGAGCGGACCAACGAATACCCACGTTTGAGAACCATTTTAGGATCATGTGCTTGAAATGCCGAAGTAAAATTTTCTAATTGTCGCTCGATAGTTTGAATAGTCTGAACACCTTGAGCTTTAAAAAGTTGAGTACTCAACGAAAATACACTACGGGCATCAGTGAGAAGTCTTGGGCGGGCGTTTTGGAGAAATACAAAAGAAAAACGGCGAAGTTTTTCTTCAATTTGAAGAGTAACGTTCTTGGAAATGCGTTTTAACTCGCGCGAATAAAGCATCAAAGCGTCACTTGAACCACGCGAAAGTCGGAAGAGTTGTTCTTGAAGTTTATGTGTTGAAAGCGAAAGTTCGTAACGCGCTTCATTCCATGACTCATTAAGCAAAACCGTTACGGCGGTCGGTGTCGACGTCATTATATCAGCAACCAAAGACAGAAGCGGAACATCTTTGTCGTGGCCTAATCCAGCGATTACCGGAAATGATGCATCAAGAATTTCACGAATAACTGCTTCGTTATTAAAAGGAATAAACGATTCAAGTGAACCGCCTCCACGGATTATGACTAACACATCAATTTGTTTTTGTTTAAATGTCTTAATACATGCGATCAAATCCGCGACCGCACGAGCACCCTCGACGCGGGTATTGATGAATTCGATTTCAAAGCCAGAACGCCCAATGTTATTTAAAAAGTCATGAATCACTGCGCCTTCACGCGAAGTAATTAACCCAATTTTAACGGGATAAAGCGGTAAAGCTTTTTTACGCGCGACATCGAAAATGCCTTCCTTTTCAAGCTTCAGTTTGAGTGCGTCATAAGCTTTTTTAAGTTCTCCTTCACCCATCAGTTCGATTACGTTGGCTTTGAATGTGAGACGGCCCATGGGTTTGTAGATTTCAGGAATACCTGAAATCATTACTTCCATACCCTCTTTGAGATCGATCCCAAGCATTTGGTAAGTTGATAACCAGATTAAACAAGAAAGCACGTTTCCGTCTTTCATGTCTCGTAACGTGAAATAGACAGCCTTACCTCGAATGGTCAGCTGTCCTATTTCACCACTAATTTTTGCGCGTAAAGGGGAAATGACTTCTTGCAGTACAGTTAAATATTCACTTACTGTAATAATGTCATTGTTCATTTTTTAAAGGTATTAATTTAGATGATATTCGAGACACGAGCGAGAGTTGTAACGAAGAAGATCGCTAAATTAATAGCTTTGAGCTAATTAGCTTTGAATGAAGCTCGAAGAATTTCACTACCATTCTTCACAAGATTTGTGCTGTCGTAATTGAAAGTTGGGGCATCCTTGTAGAAAACGATGTCGTAAGTCTGTCCTGATACTGTTGCTCGAGGAACATAAATCTGCACATCTTTGTAATTTTCTTTCTGGACATGCTTTGCTCCGAGAATATAAGGATTTTTAACTGCTTCTGCG
>JAYTST010000030.1:0-6316 GCA_043745565.1 bacterium | reverse complement strand
TGTTGTCGATAAGAATAGTAGCGAAGTTGTTTGCATAAGTTTTCTCAGCAGACACAGAATCAGTACTCAACTTAAGTTCGCCAAACGTATACTTTGGTGGAATAGTTCCCGCATTGATATTAGAAATACTATTTGAAACGATCTGGGCTTCGCGGTCAGTTGTAAGATTTCCCTCAGACTGTGCAGACATAAACTGTGCAAAGAGTGAATGTGAAAGCTGGGTTGAAACATTGCTGTTGTCTTCGGTTTGAGAATTTGCAAAAGCATCAAGGGATGAATTGGAAACTCCTCGCGTCTTTTCCAAACTATCATTTGGCCCTTTCACTGTAGGATCTCTTCCGAGGGACACCTCTTCGCCATCTGGAGTTCCATCTTTATCAGTATCAACACTATTCACATCAGTTCCCCACAAAGGTTCTTGCCAATCTTTCAATCCATCCTTATCAGAGTCGATTGAAGATTCTACTGCTTTTTCATCGACGACAGTCTGCAAGGAATTGTAAGTAGTACTTTTTGATGAAAATAATGACAGAACAGATTGTTTAACACCTGAGTTATATAAAAAATATGAAATAAAAAGAGCTACGACGATAATAAGTAATCCTTGAATCTTTTTGCTTGGTGGAGTGATGTGCATGATGTAATTATTGTAACATATTTAAAGATTAGAGATGAGGTTTAACCTCATCTTTGACAGTATGCTATACTTATCGACATGAACAATAAACGGCATCTTTTATTTTTACTTGTAGCATTTGGAATCATGGCAGTTGCTTTTAATGCGAGTGCGGATGAAGTGTTTAAAAGAAATCTCTATCAAGGCATGAAAGGAAGTGACATAAAATCACTCCAGCAGATCCTCAATAAAAGTTATGGTACCAAAATCGCCACAACAGGTTCTGGTTCCCCAGGCAAGGAAACCACTTTTTTCGGAGAGAAAACCAAAAAAGCCCTTATTATTTACCAAAATTACAACTTTTTAGGATATGGCTCACCTTTGACTGCGTTTGGTTATGTAGAGGAGACTACCCGAAAAGTGCTTAACGCAATGGTAAATGGTACATACGTTCCTCCGACTGGCGCACCGGATGCTCAAGACATCTTAAACCAAACGTACGCAAAACAAATTAACGTCAATTCCCCCGCTCCAGTTATAACCAGTGTTTCATCCAAAAAACTACTAAGCGGCGGCGCAATGACCATTTACGGACGCAATTTTTCAACTTCCACCAATACTGTGCGCACTGCGTTTGATGAATTTAAAAACATCCCTTCAAAAAATAATAGTGAAATTGAAATAAAGATCGAATCATTATTACAAAAACAGTTTGACGAGCAGACAAAAGACATGAAGTCTAAAGCGCGTGAAAATACATTGGGAAAAATGCCTCAAATTCCCCTGTTCATTACCGTCGAAACAGAGAAAGGTCTGAGCAATCCTTATCAAATCTTCTTTACCTTAAAATAATATGAAAAAAACTTTACTTTCATTGACCTTGGCTGCATTTACCCTTTTCGGGCTTTACATTCCCGCCCATACCATTGACGCAAGTAGCATTGTACGTATTCCCTTTGCAGGACAAATTGCATCGGTCATGGTCTGCTGTAATGGAATTCAGTTTTCCACTACTGGACAGTATCTTTCTCCCGCGTACGGAACTTTTATTATGCAGTGGGCAACAATGGAGCCCATTCCTGAAGTAGGTCTAGGACTTTATTCTTATTGGAATCTCACTTCGGGAGAAAAAGTACTTGGAGATGGAACGTATGGTGGTGTATGTATTACTATTGTTTCAGAATGCGAATCAGAGAGCACTGTTACTTATACCGTACTCCAGGCAGGAACTACGCTATATTCAACCACGGGCGTTTAGTTACACTTCGTTGCAATGATTGCCATTGGTAACGAGCTAACGATACGAAGCCAGTTTCAAAAAGTGCTCGATATGCAAATCCTCCGCGCGGGCATTCTCGAGTATTCCACATTGCAGGCATAACACTGAAGAGTCCTTAAACAACACCTTTAAGTTTCCCGAGATCTTTTTACGTTTATGTGCGAATGCTACTTTAAGTATTTCAAAAAATCTTTTTTCTGAAGCACCACTTTCTAAAAAATGTTTTTTAGAAATATCAGCAATATGTAAAATGGCAGAGTCGACATTTGGAGCTGGATTAAAAGAGCCACGTTTGACGGTCGAAATGTAAGTAGGATTCCCAAACACTTTCACTGACATCGATAAAATACTTTCCTTCCCATCACGAGCTACCACTCGCTCAGCAACTTCTCTTTGAACAAGTAATGTTGCAGAAGTTGGTTGATAATCACTTTCTAAGAACATTCTAAAAATCTGCCCCGTAATGTAATAAGGAATATTCGCAATCAGTTTATACTTTCCCGACGTTTGGCAAAGGGCATCTTTGACATTCAATTCGAGAATGTCACCCTCTATTAAAACAAGTTTTTCATTTTTAATTTCTACTGAAAATAATTCACGCAAATACTCAACTAAACTTTCATCTTTTTCTACCGCAGTGACAACGGCCCCTGCTTCAAGAAGCTTTCTTGTTAACACACCTTTCCCTGGGCCAATTTCAAGAATAATGTCATCTTTCTTTACTTCTGCAGCTTGCAGGATGTCAACGATCGCTCCTTCCGAAGTAAGAAAGTTTTGTCCAAGTGACTTTTTTGGTTGATGTGTGGAAGTGAATAAGACCATAACTGCATACTAGTACAAATAAGGGAAAGTACAATGATGTCAAAGATGTCCTTTGCCATCAGGCGAAAAACTAATAATCGATAAAAATAGATTTGATGCCGATATTATTTTCAACCGGCTCTATTAACTCTTCGGGAATATCAGAAATAAATTCAGACTGCATGTTGTATTTTTTCATGCCGAAAATAGTACGCACAATCGTATGTGATAAATGAAGTTTCTTACGTGCACGGGTCAGTGCTACATAAAAAATACGACGCTCTTCTTCAGCTTGTTCGGCATTAATTTTTGATTCATTCATTCGCTTATGGGGAAAGAGGTCAGTTTCAAGTCCAGCGATAAAAACACAATCGAACTCAAGTCCCTTGGCGGCATGCACGGTCAAAAGCTTCACTGTTTTGCGGTTATCGTTCATTTCGTCCTGATCTGACATGAGTGACACGTCCTCAAGAAAGGCACCAATCCCGTCTTCAGGTGGCAAATGATCATAACGTTTTCCTAGCGTCACCAACTCTTTCAAGTTCTCAACTTTGTCTTCATCTTCATCCTTCCCTTCTTTATACATTCTTAAAAGTCCAGTCTCATTCAAAATAAATGTTAAAGTTTCAGAAACTTTCCCTTCGTAAGCTATCGCTTTAATTTTCAAAAGATGCTTCAAAAAGTTGTCATACTTTTCTCCCACCGCTTTCGGTAGTGTTTCTTTTTGTCCCGTCACTATTTTATCGATCGTCACTTTTCCAATACCGCGCGTTGGAACATTGATAATTCGTTTCATGTCAGATTCTGATTCGGGATTAAGCGCGAGACGAAGGTACGACAGCGCGTCTTTGATTTCTTTTCGCTCGAAGAAACGTACACCAAGCACTTGGTGGGGGACGTTGCGCGAAAGAAATGCTTCCTCAATGACTCGTGATTGAAAATTTGCGCGATACAACACCGCAATTTGGTCGGGTGGTGTCCCCTTTCCGATAAGTTCAGCTGATGTACGAGCGATATAACTTGCTTCGTCCGTTTCGTCGTATGCGCCATACAAAGCAATCAGTTCGCCACCTTCTTGTCGGGTAAATAAATTTTTCTCGCGGCGATGGATATTTTTTGCAATTACTTTATTCGCAGCTTCCAAAATAGTATTGGTCGAGCGATAATTTTCTTCAAGTAAAATAATCTTCGCCTCCGGATAATCTTTTTCAAAATTCAAAATGTTTCGGATATCTGCTCCTCGCCAACTGTAAATATTTTGATCAATGTCACCTACTGCACAAATATTCTGATGTTTTGCGGAAAGTAATTTTGAAATCTGATATTGAACGCGGTTAGTGTCTTGATACTCGTCGATATGGATATATTTCCAAATGCTCTGATATTTTTCCAATACTTCTTTATGATTTTTCAAAAGTAAAAGTGTTTTCAAAAGCAAATCATCGAAATCCAAAGCATTTTCCTTTTTTAAAATCGCTTCATATTCTTTCCATACCATCAAAGAAACTTTTTTTAGGAAATCATTTCCAATATTATTTTCAAAATCACGAAGTGACACCGCATCACCTTTTTCACGACTTATTGCTGAAAGCACCAATGCTGGATCGTATTGCTTTGGGTCAAAGCCTGCTTTTATCAGACTATCCTTGATGGCGCGTTTACTATCACCTCGATCAAAAATAGAAAAATGGCGCGGAAGACCAAGAAGTTCTGCATTTTCCTTAATAATAAATACTCCAAGAGAGTGAAAGGTTGAAATAAAGGGCGAACCCATTTGAGATTGTCCAAACGATGCGGGCTGACTGGAAAGACCGAGCATCTGATGAACACGTTCACGCATTTCCTTGCCGGCCTTGTTAGTGAAAGTGATAGCTAAAATAGAGTAAGGCGGTACTCCTTTTTCAATGAGATGAAGCATGCGATGGACAAGTGTTTTAGTCTTCCCCGCTCCGGCGCCTGCCAAGACTAAAACCGGCCCTTCTGTTTGAAGGACCGCTTCTTTTTGTTGATCATTTAAGCCCTCCATCTATTTAATATATCACGCCCATCATCTCCCGTGTACTTGTCATCCTCGCGAATGTGATTTGCGCACCACGCAAATCATCTCAAAAGATTTCCTATTGCGTTAGTTATTGTGAAATTTTTGACCAAAGGGAACCATGTCTTTTCCTCTGTAATGTACACCCTTCGAATAACTTTATTCTTTTCAATCGTTTCACTCTGAAAAAATAAAATTATTGCTTCGGGCTAGACAAATCACATATAGAAAATATATATTTGATATTACCTATTCACTCTCTCGCAATTCTTTGAGCTTTTCTAAAATAGCTTTCTCAGTAATCTCTTTTGGATCAATATCTTTAAAAGCCTCTTCGAATTTGTAAAGCTGATCTCGGAAAAATATACCGTTATTTAATTGTTCAATTTTATTAGGATCAGTTGAATTGCGAATGACTTGCGTAACAACATCTTCATTTATGCCAAAGTGTCCATTGAGTTCGAGAGTTTTACCTACTGGAATATCTTTAAATGGATTTCCTGATTCAATTCCCATTTGTTTAATAGCCTCTGATCCTTCGTTTATATAATGATGGACAAAAAAGTCATAAAAAGCTCGTGTTTGAGCATCGGCAGAAAGTTTCATAAAGCGAGGATCTTTTTCTAGAATTGCCCATAACGCTCTTGGAAGATCAATTGGTGCTTTCACTTCGTACGTCGCCAGTAATTCATTCACTGCTGCCGGTGTTTTATCAATAGCTGAAGCAACAGTTTCTACAACAGGACTAGCAACTTCTGCAACAGCAGAACCTGGAACTGTGGGCACTGAATCCGGAACTGTCGGTAGTGCGACTGGTTGAGTCGACGCTCCACCTGCTGCTACATCTTGTTTTACCTCAACAAGTGTTTTATTTATTTTTGCAAACCAGCCACCGTCAACTGTTCGATTGAGTTCGAGAGCATTTCCGTCGTGAGTAACAGCATGCGCAATATCGTGATTTTGATCAAGAACTTCGCGAGTCATTTCATTTACCCAATTACCTAACGCTTTTTTGTCAGACATGTCTCCTTTGAAACCGTAATCGTCAGCATGCAAACGTAGAGTTCGGGTTACCGCGCGTTCGGCAGAATCCACTTTTACCATTCGATGAGTAAATTCATCGAGCTTGTTATCGCGAATCTCCGTCACTTCTGCAACTTTTTTTAAAGGAGGAATATCATCAACGCGACCTTTTGGCACTAATTGCATCTTAATCTCACCATCAACCTCATCTATTTTGACTTGATCTCCTGCATGAACTTGTTTCAAAGTAGCTTCCCCACCTTTAGGAAACATTTCTTGCATCGTTTTATGTGCCTTAATTCCTGCATCATGAGTACTCATTTTAGGATCCTTGCTCTTAAAATATTCAATGAGTGCTGATTCACGACTTTGTCGTTCGGTTTTGAGGGTAAATTTAAATGGCTCATTTGTGTGAACCTCAGGTGTTTTTGGAGTCGTTAAGATTGGTTCAGGCGCAACTTGAGGGACTTTGACCACGGGCTCAGCTGCACTCGCAAGTGGCTTATACGCCCAAGGCCGAATTTTACCATTGACGTCTTCCGACACCGGAAATAATTTT
>JAYTST010000029.1:0-6484 GCA_043745565.1 bacterium | reverse complement strand
TTGTTGATGAGTGTCACCGAGGTGGTGCAAATGATGAGTCTAACTGGCGAGGTATTCTGGAGTACTTCTCTCCAGCAGTTCAGCTTGGTCTTACTGCTACTCCCAGACGACAAGATAATACGGATACATATAAATATTTCGGTGAACCAGTTTACAGCTATTCTGTTAAAGAGGGGATTAACGACGGTTTTCTTACTCCATTCAAGGTTAAAAGAATAAAGACAACACTAGATGAATATATCTACACTTCAGATGACATGGTTGTTGAGGGTGAAGTCGAAGAAGGAAAGGTTTATAAAGAAGATGATTTTGCTCGAGGAAATATCAAGATTATTGAACGTGAGGAATATCGAGTAAAAATCTTTTTGAAAGAGATCCATCAAAATGAGAAGACAATCGTATTTTGTGCTACACAAGGTCATGCGCTTCTTGTTCGTGATTTGATAAATAAAAATAAAGAAAGTAAGGACCCAAATTATTGTCAGCGTGTTACTGCAAATGACGGTTTTCTTGGTGAACAGTATCTGCGAGAGTTTCAGGATAACGAAAAGACCATACCTACAATCCTCACTACCTCACAAAAACTTTCAACAGGAGTTGATGCTAAAAACGTCAGAAATATTGTTTTAATGCGACCAGTAAACTCAATGATTGAGTTTAAGCAAATAGTCGGTCGAGGTACACGACTTTTTGACGGTAAAGAATACTTCACGATTATCGATTTTGTAGATGCTTATCATCATTTTTTCGATCCAGAATGGGATGGCGAACCTATTGATAAAACAGTTGAAGAAGTTGATAGTAGAGAAATAAAAGAAAAAGGTAAGCAACAAGATGTTAATTCTTTTGAAAATGTATTTGAAGATAAGCCTCAAAAATTAAAGATTCAATTAAGGGATGGTAAAGAAAGAGAAATACAACACATGGTTCAAACTATGTTTTGGGATAGTAATGGTAATCCTATTTCAGCAGAAAACTTTTTAAAAAATATGTTTGGAGTTTTACCTATGTTTTTCAAAGATGAAAAACAACTTCGTGAAGTGTGGTCAAATCCACAAACAAGGAAAGGACTTTTAGAAAAACTTGGTGAATTAGGTTTTGGTAAAGAACAGCTTGAATCAGTTCAAAAAATAATAGATGCAGAGAATAGTGATTTATTTGATGTTCTAGGATACATCGCATTTGCAATGAAACCTATCTCACGCATAGAAAGAATTAAAAATACAAAAGCTGACATTCTAGATGGTCTTGAAGATAAATCTCGGGAATTTATTGAATTTGTACTTTTTAAATACATGGAACGAGGTGTGGAAGAGTTGGATGAAGAAAAACTACCACAACTGCTCAATCTCAAATATCATGCTATTTCTGATGCAGAAAAGGCGCTCGGTGGTGTCGAAAAAATTAGATCATCATTCTTTAATTTACAAAAGTTTCTTTATTCCAAATAAAAACCCGGCCACCTTTTCAGGTGGCCGGTTGGGGTTTGTGGGTTGGCCCACGTTTATTCTGAACAAGTCAGACAGCAGTTTTTGTCCATCAATTTTAACTTGATGGTTGATTCTTGCGCGATGCGCACATTGTGTGAGGGGTTTCTATCGCTTCGTCATGCGCTTCATATTGTCGCTTACTTCTTTATCCACCTTACTATTCGTGGACCGAATAACATCACGAAGAGAATGAAACTCCAAATACACAGAAAGAACTGGTTGAGGCTCATCTATTTTCAGTAAACCATCTGAAGAAGCATAAATCAACCTTTGACACAACCTCTTTTTTCGTGTTAAATAAAAGATAATGAATACAATGCTTACTTATCTAAAAATGAAGAGAGTTTTTCTACCGCTTATCGTGGTGGTTTTTCTGATTGTAGTCTTCGGTATCTTTGGTAACAAAAATCCCAAATATCAGACAGTTGAGGTCGTCAAAGCTGATTTTTCACAAGAAGTGTCGGTAACAGGGAAGGTTGTGGCTGCAAACAATGTTCTGCTTGGTTTTGAAACAGGTGGAAAAGTGACTAAGATTAACGTTAAAGTGGGTGATTCAGTGAAAGCTGGGCAGACTCTTGCGTATGTTGGCAGTGGAGATGCATATGCTTCTTATCTTGGCGCAGAAGCACGGCTTGAACAAGAACGAGCGCGACTCGGAGCTCTTCAGTCGGGAAATCGTCCTGAAGATATCCAAATCAGCCAAATCGCTCTTGATAATGCGATGAGTTCACTGACTCAATCTAAAGAAGCTCTCATTTCAAGTATTCGCGACAGTTATGCCAAATCAGACAATAGTATTCGTGTGTACATTGACCCACTTTACCGAGATCCTCGAAATGTAAATCCTCAAGTGATCGGCTACGGAAGTTACGAACTTAATTCACTACTCAATTCAAAGCGAGCTGATGTAGGTATCATGCTTCAGGAATGGAATGCCACAATTGCTGGTTTGAATGCTGTAAATTACGATGTGAAATATGTAAATGAAGCAAAAAATAAATTAGAAACAGTGCGCGCATTTCTTGATCTCGTAGCAACTCTTCCTTTCCGACCAAGCGATGGTTCAAGCTCAGCGTACAGTGATGCAACTATTGCCTCATACCAATCAAACATTTCAGTCGCTCGAAGTAGTGTTGCCTCTGCTATTTCTTCTCTCAACTCATCACTACAGTCTTATGAAAGTGCTGTTTCAGTTGTTAATACTACACAAGCGACACTTGCTTTGAAAAAAGCAGGTTCACGACCAGAAGATATCAATGTTCAGCAAGCAGCGGTTAAAAGTGCAGAAGCGAGTTTGCTCCAAACTCAATCTTCGCTTGCAAAAACAACATTGGTTGTGCCCTTCGATGGTACAGTGACAAAGGTGGATCTTACTCTTGGTCAGATTGTGGCACCGAACACGCAAGGAATTTCAATGATCAGTAATGTAAATTTTGAAATTAATAGTTTTATTCCTGAAGCTGATATTGCCAAAGTAAAAGTAGGTGACAAAGCGCGCGTAAGCCTCGATGCATACGGTGAAGATGTGATGTTTACTGCGATCATTACTAAAATCGATCTTTCGGATACACAGGTCGAAGGCGTTTCAACTTACAAAACGGTTCTGCAGTTTGTTGGCGCCGACGAACGTATTCGATCAGGTATGACTGCGAATGTAGATATTGTGAACGGTGTTCGAACGGGTGTACTCTCAATTCCGCAAAGTGCGCTCATTACCAAAGATGGTAACAAAACAGTTCTTGTAATTAAATCAAACAACAAAACCGAATCTCGATCTATCCAAACAGGTCAGATTGATGCTAATGGAAATATTGAAGTTGTCAGTGGGGTGAGTGAGGGCGAAACTATCGTGACCAATCCGGTAAAATGATGAATTTAGCGATCTTCTTCGTTACTTCATTCGTTTGCTCCCGCGAAGTATTATTCGAATATCATCTAAATTCATCATTTTAAAAAATATGCCACTCCTCGAAATTAAGAATATTGTAAAAACTTACACAGAAGGTGATACCGAAACACGCGTTCTTAAAGACGTGTCATTCAACGTCAACAAAGGCGAGTTCGTAGCGATCATGGGACCATCGGGATCAGGCAAATCAACCTTACTTCATATTCTCGGGCTTCTTGATGATCCAACTTCAGGTGAATATATTTTTGATGACAAACTTGTTTCAAAGTTTAGTGAAGAAGAAATCGCTGAACTACGCAATCACTATATCGGATTTATTTTTCAGTCATTTAATTTACTTCCGAAAACAAGCGTGCTTGAAAACGTGAAGCTTCCGCTTTTGTATTCACGAGTTCCTAAATCAGAATGGGATGCAAAAGCAAAGAAGGCTATCGAATCGGTGGGATTGTCGCACCGCCTCGAACATGAGCCTTCAGAACTTTCAGGCGGAGAAAAACAGCGCGTAGCTATTGCCCGAGCGTTGGTGACAGATCCGCAAGTTATTTTTGCCGATGAACCGACTGGAAATCTTGATTCCAAATCGGGAAAAGCGGTGATGGATATTATTCAGCGACTTAACGAAGAAGAGGGTCACACGATTTTACTTATCACTCACGAAACCTACACCGCCGAACACGCCGAGCGTATTATTCGTATTCAGGACGGGGAATTGGTTAAGGATGAAAAGGTGGTGACGCGACGCCGAAGTGCGGATGAGTTTATTAAATAACGTATAATATTCTCACTTTCCCCTCTTCAGATGAAGAGGGGATTGAGGGGTGTTATGATGAATTTAATAAAATTCTAAAATATCACAACACCTCCCAACCTCCTCTTCATCTGAAGAGGAGGAAAACACAAAACCCACAAAATACATAAAACACTAAAAAAACCATGACTTCAAAAGATTATTTTAATACAGCTATAATAGGTCTCACCACAAACAAAGTGCGATCGGCTTTGACCGTGCTTGGAATTGTTATCGGTATCGCAGCGATTATTCTCATCGTGTCGCTAGGTCAAGGCGCGCAGAAACTTATTCTTGCTCAAGTTCAAGGACTTGGAACAAAATCAGTGGTGGTAATCCCTGGCCGTCAGCTCGAAGGTCCGCCGACATCAGTTGGTCTTGATTCACTCAAACAAAAAGATCTTGATGCGCTTTCTAAAAAATATAATGTACCTCACGCTGAGTCGGTGATTCCTGTCATGTTTGGTAGTGATATTTCAAGTTACAAGAGTGAAAATTTCCGTACGCAGATATATGGTTCGTCAGAAGAAATGCCGAAAATTTTTGACGCTAATCCCGTCGAAGGTGTCTTTTTCAGTCAAGACGACGTGAAGTCAAACGCAAGTGTGGTGGTTATCGGCTCCAAAACAAATACTAAATTATTTCCTAATGAAAACGGGCTTGGAAAACGGATCAAAGTAAAAGACAAAACATTTAAAGTAATTGGTATTTTGCCATCGAAGGGTTCATCATCGATTATTAACTTTGATGATGGGTTGATTATTCCATACAGCACAGCGCAGAATTATTTATTCGGTTCAAAACATTTTGATCGTATTCTTGTTGATACAGACTCGGAACAAAATCTTATTCAAACAGTTGAGGATGTGAAAAACACTATTCGCACTTCACACAACATCACGGATCCTGCAAAAGATGATTTTAGTATTGTTAATCAAGCTGACCTAGCCAACCGTCTCGGCGTCATTACAACAGCTCTTACCTATTTCCTCGCCGCTGTTGCTGCCATCTCACTTCTTGTAGGTGGAATCGGTATTATGAATATTATGTTGGTGTCGGTGACTGAGCGAACACGCGAGATTGGTTTGCGTAAAGCTGTCGGCGCAACTACTAA
The DNA here is from genome assembly GCA_043745565.1 of bacterium. Lineage (GTDB taxonomy): Bacteria > Patescibacteriota > Minisyncoccia > Phycocordibacterales > CALRBL01 > CALRBL01. Next base: position 1,184 of record JAYTST010000029.1, on the reverse strand, counting down.
AGACATTCTCACGCAGTTTCTTTTTGAGTCAGTGATTCTTACGCTCGTCGGTGGACTCATCGGGGTTCTTCTTGGAACAGGCGCGTCATATTTGGTAGCACTTATTTTGTCGCATGTTGTTCCACTCGGCTGGCAGTTTGTATTTCCACTCGGCGCCGCACTTCTCGGTATCGGCGTCTCTGCCGCCGTCGGCCTCACCTTCGGTATTTATCCCGCCCGCCAAGCTTCCCGCAAGAGTCCGATTGAGGCGCTGCGGTATGAGTGATTTCCCCTCTTTAGTTAAAGAGGGGATTAAGGGGTGTTGTGTGTTTCTAGTATGTTAAAAATTTTTATTAAGACACCTTCTAGGTTGTTTGTAATATCTGTATTTGTGCATCTAATTACTCTATAACCTAGGTTTTCTAAATGATTTGTTCTCATTTGATCATATGCTTCATTATCTACATGTTGGTTCCCATCGATTTCAATAATAAGTTTTTTCTCAAAACAATAGAAATCAACAATATATCTGTCGATGCTATGCTGACGCTGAAATTTAACACCACATTGCTTTCTGCGAAGTCTTGACCATAATATTCCTTCTTGAGAAGTTGGGTTATTTCTTAATTCTCTCCTGAGTTCAAGAAAGTTCTTTTTATTGTGGATGTAATCCTTTTTCATTAGAGAATACTATCATCACAACACCCCTCAGTCCCCTCTTCATCTGAAGAGGGGAAGGTGAAGTGAATTATTATAGATTCTTGCTTGACCTAGTAAGTCATTCTGTCAATGAGGTGCTGCTGGAATGACAAATTAATTTTTTCCCCCTCTCATTATTTCAACCACACTCGGAATAAAAGAAACAACAACAATGACGATAACAACTTCGGTAAGATAGTTACTAATCTGCGGAAAGGCACCACCTAGAAAGTAACCGAGCAGTATAAGGCTAAACGTCCAGAGGAAACCGCCTAGAAGGTTGTAAATGAAAAACGTGCGGTAATTCATTTTGGCGATTCCTGCGAAAATAGGGACGAAGGTGCGGACGATCGGCGTGAAGCGTGCCAGAATGAGCGCTTTTTTGCCGTGAGTTTCGTAAAACCTTGCTGTTTTTTCAAGATAGCTTTGCTTGAAAAAGAAGGAGTCTTCTTTTTTAAAAAGAGCGGGACCTGTTTTTTTACCAAAGGCATAGCCAACATTATCTC
>JAYTST010000028.1:0-6600 GCA_043745565.1 bacterium | reverse complement strand
TTTGTTAGAATGGTTGCATTTGCATCAGGAAGAATAAATGTACGTAATAATGTTGGGCCTGTTACTTGAAAAGTGCCATCTCCAACATCTGTCCAAGGATTACCAGGGTTTGGAGTTGCCGCTGAAACCACATTTACCGTAAAGAATAAAACAACAAGAATAAAAAAAGTGCGAAAATATTTTTTTAGGTCAGACATTTACAAGATTATATCACAGGGCCATCGACAGTAAAAATTCCTTCATATTTATATCCACCTCCCGCACGACATGAATCGAGCGTACTTGAAGAACAGCCATTCGGATCATCGGTCGTAATGAAAACATAATTCCCCTTACCAAAATATTCAGGTTGAAGAATATATTCGGGAGCCTCAACGTGAGTTGTGAGCACTTGCTCTGTCGTCGAAGCATTGAACACTACTACATTTCCAAGGGGAGCATTCCCTTTTACAACCAACTCTTGCACTTTGTCATTGTTGCGTATTTGGAAATCAAGGTCGGATGAAACAGCACGAGCTTCAGGAATATAAAAACCTGACTCCGAGATAAATTTATTTTCATCGGCTTTTCCATAAGTAACCTGCAAAGTCATGCCATCTAGATACAACCCTGGAGTTTTATCAAGAGACGATAGACTTTTAACAGATATTTGAAGATGTTTCAAATCACTCCATTTAACGTGTTCTGGTAATGGAATTTCAAATATGCTGTAGCGAAGATGTGCCTGGTCGACACTGCCTAGACTTACCCACTTTTGTCCATCAAGACTGTAACTTACTTCCAAAAAATAATTCTCTGCACTATTTTTCTGATTCTCTTGTGCAAATACTTTAGTTGCAAAAAAATTACCGAAAGAAACCGGCGAAGCTTCCTCTGGTAAAGGTGTTGTAGTGGAAGGAGTATCGACTGGAGCAACAACAGGTATTACGCTCGGCTTATCAGTGGGTTGATCTGCAGATTGATCTGTAGATTGTACCGGCGAAGTAACACTCTCGGTTGTTGTTGCAGTAGAAGTCGCACTATCTACCGGCGTAGTACTTGCTGTGTTCTCATTTGAAATAGACAACTCTTTAGCCACTTCCCAAGAAAAGGTGAGGATAATCTTTTTTGGAACACTATCTTCAACGATTTCTCCTGTAAAATCTCCGCAAAATATTTCAGAGAGTGTATTTGCTTCTAGGAAAGCAGAGTTCTCCTTATTTAATTCAACAAATGCTTCACTATCGCTTTCTGGTTTATTTTCCGCATTATGTGGATTGACCCAACCTCCGAGGCATGTTTTTGGATAAAAGAAAGCTATCTCTCCTTTTGCAGAGTGCCTATACAGCAAAAAAAGAGAAAAAGAGATTACAACAACTATTAGTACTGAAATAAATTTTTTAAGAAACATACACGGTTTAATCCTTCGCCATTTCGATGATCATATTGTGAAGCCAGTTGGTACTTGCAGGCATAAGATTAAATAGAATAGCCAATGCAAAAATGAAAAGTGAAATATTAGTATTCCATAAACTTACAAGCACCGCAACGAGCGCGGCAAAAACAGGAAACAAAATACGCACATAACCACTGATAACATCATCACGAGGAACTTCATTCACTTCAATATTCGGATTATTTTCAATATAGCGTCGCATAAAGAAAAGCGTCATGCCGATCAAGATGACATTTGTTCCATAAATGACGATTGCTACTTTGCTTGAATAATAAATTCCAAGAAAATGTGCAGAGAAAGGTACGAGCGTGATAAGTAAAAAAAATAAGGCATTGTAATTAGCAAGACCGACGGTAAGCGTCTTTGGATACATCGATACGATAAAATGATGCGCGCGCCAATAGGTAAATAAAAGCGCAAAGCTTAAAATAAAACTAAAGAATGTTCCGCTTAGCTCGCCGAGCGATTGCCACAAGCTAAGATCGGAAGTCATCACGCTCATTGCGGGGATTTTCATATCAAACGCAAGCAGAGTCATGACAATTGCAAAAATTCCGTCAGCTAATCCATCAAGGCGTTGTTGTTTCATATAATTAGTCTAACATATTGCACATATTTGACAAAATAGAAAATAAAAGATATTGTTTTAAACGAAAAAACCTCACCCACCGTACCTCGACAACCTACTGAATACTATGAAAACACTCATCCAAATCCTAAGCTTTTTGCTTTTGCCCTTGTTTACTGCCCTCAACGCGCGCGCCGAAGTTGGAACAATTGAAACTCATACTGGTTCCTACGAAAGCTACTTTCTCGAGCAGGCCCGTTTAAATCCATCGGTAAAAAATCCGGTCGTGACTGTTGAAAAATCTGTTCGCAAACAAAAAAGCATTCGCACCAAGATTGCAAGAAAAGGCCGCCAGTTTACATGGAAGTTTGAAAATGGCCTCTATGCCATTACCTCATTCAAAGTAGCGAATGTGTCTCGCGCACTTCCCTTGCCTAAAGCAATAACACCGACAACAGCTCCTGTGGTTTCACCAAAAGCAACTCCGCCCGTACCGCATGAAGTGGATCCTGAACCCATCGAACCTTCGGTAACCGTCCTCGCGGATGCAATGGTCACCATTAACAAACCGATCGTCATTAAGGTGAAAGCAGTGGATCATCAGCCTGTGCCCATTGTGAAATCTCGAAAGAGCGCGGAACCGATTCCCAACTTTTCCAACTATACTTTCCGTCCTCCTACATACGGGGAGCGCATATACAAGGAACTAGTCCATCTTGTTTCGAAAATCAGAATCGACGTCATAGTGTTTTCCTTAATTTGTACTACCTTCGTCTTTAGTGTTTTCCTTGTTCACCACCGCAAAAAGAACAGGAACCTTCAGACATATCGTTAAGAATCATCAGTTATAGTAGACTCACCCCGTGGACGCATTATGCGAGCCATGGGGTTTTTTAATTACCTTCAACTTCTGTTATGATAGCCAGATGACCGATAAACCCATCCATCTTTTCAATACCCGCTCTAAATATAAAGAATTGTTTTCTCCTCTCGAAGATGGAAAAGTAACCATGTATCATTGCGGGCCCACAGTCTACAGATATCAACATATTGGCAACATGCGCCGTTTCATTTTTGCTGATTTGGTTCATCGCATGTTCAAGCAAAACGGCTATGAGGTAAAGCAAATAATAAATATTACTGATGTGGGGCACTTGGTGGGAGATGTAGAAGATGGCGAAGATAAAATGGAAAAATCTGTTCTTGAAGAAGGAAAAAGTGCCCAGAAAATAGCTGATTTTTATAAGGCTGATTTTATGAACGATCTCGGACTTTTACACATTCTCGTCATGGATACTTCTTTTCCGAAAGCAACCGAACACATTCCGGAGCAAATTGAACTTATCAAAAAACTTGAGCAAAAAGGTTTTACGTACGTGATTGATGACGGTGTTTATTTTGACACCGCGAAGGATGCTCGATACGCTGACTTTGCTCATCTTAATCTTGAAGGAATGACAGGAAGCGGGCGCGTTTTGAAAAATGACCAAAAGAAAAATCCTGCTGACTTTGCCTTGTGGAAATTGTCGCCCAAAAATGAAAAACGCGAACAAGAGTGGGAAGCACCTTGGGGAGTGGGATTTCCGGGCTGGCATCTCGAATGTTCAGCGATGATACAAAAGTTTCTCGGAACTACCATCGATGTTCATACCGGCGGAGTTGATCACATCACTGTTCACCACACCAATGAAATCGCGCAGTCTGAGTGCGCTAACGAACAATTACTCGCTCACTATTGGATGCATAACGAACATTTGAATTTCAATAACGCGAAAATGGCGAAGTCGGGAGAAAGTTTCATTCGCCTTAAAGATGTGATCGAGAAAAAATATCATCCTCTTGCCTTTCGTTATTTTACCGAACTTGCACACTATCGCACTAAAATTAATTTTACCTTTGAAGCGCTCACTGCCGCCCAAACTGCATGGACACGACTTCATGAATTTATTTTTAATATTAAAAGCGAAGGAACTCCGGTTACTGATTATATTTTCAAAGCAAAGGAAGCCTTCAACGATGATCTTGATACACCTACAGTGATCGCTTTGATGTGGGAGCTTATTAAAGATGAAATGATAAGTGAAAGTGATAAAAAGAGCACCCTTCTCGCCATCGGTAACATGATCGGTATTATTGATCGTGATTTTATTTCATCTCGCCTACCCGAATTTGAACAACTTCCCAAAGAAATTCAAATGCTTATCAACGAACGAAACGAAGCACGCAAAGAAAAGAACTGGAAAAAATCCGATGAGATCCGTGAGATACTTACGAACAAAGGTTACAAGATAGAGGATTAGAGTCCCAACTCGTCAAAGGAAATAAAAATGGTGGGTGTTCCTTCGGGGCGGGGACCGATTTGGTACTCGTTGAACAATACATTGATGCCAGAGTTGGTAATCATAAGTGCGCTAAAATTCTTTTCGGAGGCGGATGTCCCTTCGAAAAAAGTAGGAATGTCTTTAAGTTCTGGCTGGCTTGCAAGTAATCTTTTTCGTGTGATATCAGAAATCTTTTTCAGTAAATCTGCTTTTGAAATAGGCGAGAGATTAAAAAGCGTCGTCTGACTTCCGGTTACTAAATCAAATGTAGCCACTGACCTATCGAGGCTCGGGTGAGCCATGGCTTCGCTTGTCACAAATTCTTCAAATAACACACTGACGGTATTTAACTTGGAAGAAAAAGTAGTAGTTGATGTAAGCGATATTTCATATTTGCATTTCTTTTTTTGATCGTTTACGCAGGGTTCGAACTGTTTCGTGTCGTTATAGGTATTTGTTTTCTCATCAACAATTTTCTTAATTCGCGTGTTAACATCAGCAATTATTTTGACATTTCCCCCTTTTAATTCAGGATAACTTTCATTAATTACATTTTCTTCTCCTTCATGAAAAACCGACTTGTATTCGACACTTAACATGGTTGAAGTAGCAGAAACAGGAGGATTATAATCTACTATTAAAGGACTGTTTTTATGCTCCGAAAAAACCTTGAGCAATACAATAACCAGAACGGTGATTGTGATAGTAGTTATGGTAATTTTTTTGTAAGAATTATTTTTCCTCATTATCATTATCCAACGTTTCGTAAATTTCTGGTAAAGTGACATCATTAAGCCATATTGTTTTCATGCCCACTATACTACTCCATCGGTATTACTTTTCAAGCTCACAAAGTTGGTGATTCTTTCTTTGAAACGATAATAAGCGAAGCCTGCGAGAAGAAGAATAACGCCAAGTGAAATATAAGAGACGAAACGATATATATCACTAAGGTTAGCGGTGTCATAGAGAAATACTTTTCCTACTACAACTGCAAATAAAACAATGGACATTACGCGCGCGGCGTAGGATCTCCACACAATACCTATAGTCAAACCTATTGCTGCATAGATGAGCCATGCCAACGAGAGAACTACACGTTTGGTATTTTCAAAATATGAATATCCTTCGCCCTTATGTTCACTTATTATTGCGTCGATTATGTTATTGAAATAATCGAGAATCTCTAGAGTCATTACCCAAAGAATAAGCAAGCTCGGAATAAAAATAAAGAAATAGTTACTACTACTTTCTTCTTTAGAAAGTTGATCCTGATTTCTCCTCATGAGCCACTGAAGTTCTATAAGAACAAGTACGATAAAAAGACTTCCTAAAACACGAATGTTTATTAACGGTGTATAAAATTCGGTTGGCAGATGCCAGTATACTCCCATCGTGAGGAGACCAGTGATGCCTACAAGCACATAGGAGAAAGCGCGAAACATAAATTGTTTTGCGATAAATGAGAAGTGCATCAACAGTGCTGCATAGAAGATCCAGAATAGTGGAAGATACAGCAATGGTTTGATGTCTATGAAATGTGTAACTTCAAGAGTCATCCAAACAAAAGGTATGAGAGCGATACCACAACCACCTATCGTAAGTGCAGTACTTTTTTCTCCGTCATCTAATGTGCTGTCTTGTCCTTGCATGTGGTAGATCACCCAGATAATAAAGTAAGTAGCAAAAAGTATGAGGCAGACAAGCGCGCGTTTGTTGAAAATAACAACATCACCACTATTAATACTTAGGTCATAAACCAACACGTGGAAAGCTGAGATTAATGCAATAAAGATACCGAACACACGAGTAGATCGGGTATCAAGAAAGTAACCCATTACTACAAGAACGATTGCTTCAAGTGCGAGGTAGATACTGAGCGTGGTGTTGTTAAAATGTAAGATTGTTGCAAGAACAGCAAATGCAGAGGAAATGAGAATAAGTGCGTTGAAAAGTACTTTCGTACTTGGTACACCTTCAGCATTAAATGCTTTAACACCGATTGCAACTAAGGCATTAATGCTTGCAATAATTACCGCCAACAATGCGACTTGATCTTGCGAATGAGTAAGTTGGGTATTCAAAATAAAGTAAAGTACAGGCACTCCATACAATAGAATGCCGTCGATACCATGATAGTCTGCTTCCCTTTTAAGAAAGTTGATTATACTTGTCATGAAATAAGTGAAGAAGATGATGGCCAAATAGGCATAGGTTTCAAGTTCATAAGACGCCGATGCCGGAGTTCCGATCCAAAATTGTGCAATAAGAAAAGT
>JAYTST010000027.1:0-1826 GCA_043745565.1 bacterium | reverse complement strand
TTGAATATCCAGGTTCAACGCTCGTCGGGGTAAACCGAATGCTTGCAGACAAAGACTATCGAAAAAAAGTGGTAGACAACATTACTGATCCATCAGTAAAAGCGTTTTGGACTGACGAGTTTGCAAAGTACGGCGATAAATACATGCAGGAAGCCGGCGCGGCAATCCAAAATAAAATTGGACAATTCATTGCAAATCCCTTGGTGCGAAATATTATTGGCCAGCCAAAATCAAACCTTGATATTCGTAAAATCATGGACGAGAAGAAAATTCTGATCATCAACCTGTCGAAGGGAAGAATGGGGGAATCAAATGCAAATCTTCTTGGAAGTATGATTATTACAAAGATTTATCTTGCCGCGATGTCGCGTGCAGATTCGAATGAAAGAGAATTAGCCTCACTGCCGAACTTTTATCTCTACGTGGATGAGTTTCAAAACTTTGCCAATGAATCATTTGCCGATATTCTTTCTGAAGCGCGAAAGTATAAACTTAATCTGACGGTGGCTCATCAATACATCGAACAGATGTCTGAAGAAGTGCGAGCAGCTGTGTTTGGTAACGTGGGAACAATGATCGCATTTCGCGTCGGAGCCTATGATGCTGAAGTTCTCGAGAAAGAATTTGCTCCACAATTCACCATCGAAGATTTAGTAAGTCTTGGACGTTTTCAGATTTATTTAAAACTTATGATCGATGGCGTAACTTCCGCTCCTTTTTCCGCATCAACATTACCGCAGATTGAACGACCAATCGTTTCCTATGTAAAAGAAATTATCGACTATTCGAGGGCGACCTACGCACGCCCTCGTGCATTAGTGGAAGATGACATTAAGGCGTGGCATGCGCCTGTAACCGCAAGTAATGGGCAATCAGGGGTATCAAACCCTAAGCCTGCATCTAACTATGTATCGACCACTCCATCAGCCCAGATCAATAAGCCTGCAACACCGCAAACTACCGTTTCTGAGCTTCCAAAACCCACACATGTTCTTACTCCTCGTACTGTTGCTCCTGTGACGTCAAAACCACCCGAAGCCAAGCCAAAAGAGCACCAACCATTTAAAGAAGTATTTTCAAAAGAAGTGCTAAAAGAACAGCGCGAAACGGATTTACGAAAAGCGATGTCGCTTGATTATCTTAAACCGGAACGAGCCGAAGAATTAAAAAGTATTGAAAAACCAGAATCAATCCCGCAACCAGGACATATAGTTAAAAATGTTAAAACTCCAACCGCGGAGAATGTCGGGGCATTAAAAGAAGCCCTTTCGCATATATTAAAACAGCATCCCGTTCGACCTGAACCAAAACATGAAGCTGAATATAAAAAATCACCGACTGAAGAGCCGATACCTCACGCTGCGTTGGAAGAAAAAAAGCCCACCAAAGAAATTCCTGAGGAAGTATTAAAGAAGGTATTGAACAGTGAGGCCAGGCCTTGATTTAGTGACACATTGGACGCGATTAATCGCAGAATATTAAATCAACCTTTTAATCCACAGTTTCAAAAAGCCTATCCAGTAATGTGGATAGGCTTTTTTGTGAAGTGAAATAATGTGAAGTTCAGTATCAAGATAGGTAGATTTTTTATCTGCTGAAATACTGCCAGAATGAATGCGAAGTTGAGTAAGCGCTTCGGGAATATTGCGAAGTTTATATTTCTCACCAATGCGGAGCCAGAGTTCGTAGTCTTCCCAGATCAATAATTTTTCGTCATACCATCCCACTTCATCAAGTGCTTTTTTACGGATGAGTACACTCGATTGCGCGAATTGGTTTTTGAGCATAAAAAAACGACGGATGGTCGAATCGGCTGCACCTCGAAA
>JAYTST010000026.1:0-6696 GCA_043745565.1 bacterium | reverse complement strand
TTTTTTCGACATTTTTATCATAAACCTGTCTCTAGTGACCTTCGCAATTATGGACGCACACGCAATCAACTTCTCTTTCTCGTCGCCTTTTATGATCGTTTTCTGATAGTTAAAGTGCTCAGGGGCTTTCAAACTTCCATCGAGAAGAATGTGTGAATCGTTATCAAGCACTTTTTGTAACTGCAACTTTTGTAGGCATTTTTCCATCGCTACATTAATACCAAATACAATTCCCTTTTTGTCTATTACTGCCGCGGAAGAGAAAGCCACTTCAAAATAAATATTCCCTTTTCTTTTTTCCTCAGTGAAATAAACGAACCATTTTTCGCGTTCTTGTTTAGTCATCTTTTTCGAATCAACGCCTTTCGGAAAATTACGTAGACTAAATCCTTTTTGCACGCCAAAAACTCCTACCGAGACGGGCCCCGCCAAAGGTCCCCGACCCGCTTCATCAATACCAAATTTCGGTGGTTTCATTTAATAAATAGTACCACACGTGTCAAAGGGCATCTTTGTGTAACGACGAGGTTAGACCTCGTCGTTACTTTGAAATTCCGCACTTGAACGATATGATAAACGCATGTCGTTTGCCCATCTCCACAATCATAGTCACTATAGCCTTCTTCAGGCACTTCCGAAGATTCCAGACTTAGTAAAAAAGGCTAAATCCTCTGGTATGACCGCCCTTGGCCTTACCGATAGTGGTAATCTCTACGGTGCTATCGAATTCTACAAAGAGTGTTTGAAAAAAGAAATTAAACCTATTTTGGGCGTTGATTTTTATGTCGCAGCGCGGACTCGACACGACAGAGAGCCACGCATCGACAATAAACGATCACGGCTTATTCTCATTGCCAAAAACCTTGATGGATATAAAAATCTTATCAAACTTGTAACTCGATCAAATCTCGAAGGCTTTTATTACAAAGCACGAATCGATGACGAACTTATCACTACCCACCATGAAGGATTAATTTGTGTGTCGCCTAGTTTCAGCGGGACGATAGCCTTAGCACTTAAAAATAACGACAAAGAAAAAGCCTTCCTTGAACTTTCTAAACTTAAATCAATCTTCAAAGATGACTTGTATCTTGAACTTACTCATCATCCAGAAATCGAGGGTCACAGCATGCTTGAAGAACGTATTATCGCTTTTGCACGAGAAACAAACACACCTTTAGTGGCATCACATGATACGTATTATTTAAACCAGGACGATAAACGCGCCCGTGACACACTAGTTTCTATTCAAAATGATTACGGCGAACGCGTGGCAAGTGGTGACAAAAGTGATTGGTCATTTATTTCACAAGCACAAGCGGAAGAATATTTCGCCAAAACCCCCGATGCTATTGAAAACATTCAAGCAATCATAGACAAATGTTCGCTTGAGCTACCACTCGGCAAATGGTTGTTTCCCAATTTCATCGTACCGAGTGGACGAACTCACGATGATGAACTTCGACATTTAGTATTTGAAGGAATTAAAAAAAGAAACATTCAAACAACGTCTGAAGTACTCGAGCGCGTTGAATATGAATTGTCAGTTATAAAAACAAAAGGTTACGCACCTTACTTTCTTGTGGTGGGAGATTTACTTCGTGAAGCGCATGAACGCCACATTCTTACCACCATTCGAGGATCCGTCGCAGGCTCGATGGTAACCTTCCTCGCAGGAATCACCAATGTGAACCCCATTGAATACAATCTTCCCTTCGAGCGATTTCTCAATCCCGAACGACCCTCTGCTCCCGACATCGACATGGACTTCGCTGATAACCGACGTGATGAAATCATCGCATATGCCCGCCAAAAATACGGCAAGGACAAAGTGGCGCAGATCGGAACCTTCGGAACCATGGCGGCAAAAGGGGCAGTGCGAGATGTTGCGCGGGCGCTTGGTTATGACTATGCAACGGGAGATCGTATTTCTAAAATGATCCCCATGGGTTCGCAAGGTTTTCCCATGACCATCGAACATGCAATTGAAATAACTCCCGAATTAAAAAAGGCGTACGACGAGGAAGAAGAAGTAAAAGAAATTATAAACATGGCAAAAAAGATTGAAGGTTGCGCGCGACACATTTCTGTTCACGCCGCTGGTGTAGTAATCTCACCGATCCCACTCGATGAAATCGTACCTGTACAACTTGATCCAAAAGGAACTGACAGTGGTGAAGGTAAAATTATTACTCAATACGACATGCACTATGTTGATGAAAATAATGCAGGTCTTCTAAAATTCGACTTTCTTGGAATCCGCAACCTTTCAATTCTTGCCGACGCAGTTCGTCTCGTTAAAGAACAAAAAGGGATTGTGGTGGATATCGAAAATGTACCCGTTGATGATATTAAAACATTTGAAATGCTCGCTCGCGGAGAAACAACCGGACTTTTCCAATTAAACGGCGCAGGCATGACTAAATCGCTCGTTGATCTCAAGCCTTCGACTATTCACGACATCAACGCAATGGTGGCGCTCTATCGTCCGGGCCCGATGGAATATATTCCAAAATATATTGAGCGAAAACACAACACTCGTCTCGTGCGCTATCTCGATCCGCGCATGGAAGAAATTCTCAAGCGATCGTTCGGCGTCATCACTTACCAAGATGACGTGATGATGATAGCTATTAAACTCGCTGGCTATTCGTGGCTTGAAGCTGATGTACTCCGAAAAGCCATGGGTAAAAAAATCCCCGCTTTGATGGAAGAGCAAAAAGTGAAACTAATTGATGGTCTCATCAAAAACGGAATGACAGAGAAAAAGGCCCAAGAATTGTGGAAACTGATCGAACCATTTGCGGCATATGGTTTTAATAAAAGTCACGCAGCAAGTTACGGAAAAGTGGCGTACCAAACGGCGTACATGAAAGCAAACTTCCCCGCTTTGTATATGTCTGCGGTTCTTACTGCAGAATCCGGAAACATTGAAGAAATTTCAACCAACATCAGTGAATGCAAACGCATGGGAATCGAAGTACTTCCACCAAATATCAACGAAAGTTTTAAGGGATTTACTGTAGTTGAAGTTCCCGTCGACACCAATGACCAGCGAGGAGCTTTACGAGAAGTAATTCGTTTCGGATTAGTGACTATTAAAAACTTTGGTGAAGGAATTGCGGAGGCGATTATTGTCGAGCGCACACAAGGAGGAAAATTTGCAACACTTGAAGATTTTTTACTACGCATCAAAGATCGAAACCTCAACAAAAAGTCGCTTGAATCCCTCATCAAAGCCGGAGCGATGGATGAATTCGGTGATCGTGGGTTACTTCTCGCTAATCTCGATACCCTTTTGCGCTTCAACAAAGAAACTACCGCACTTCCAAATCACGAAGATACGTTGTTTGGTGCACTTTCAAAAGATGAATTCACCGCCAAACTTAAACTCGACGCTGCCCCTGACGCCACTATGGAAGAAAAACTTGGCTGGGAAAAAGAACTTCTCGGTTTGTATATTTCTGGACATCCACTCGACAAGCATAAAGAAAAGTTTGATAAACACGACATGTCGATTTCAAAGCTGAAAGAAATCTGCAAACCTATTTTCTTTGATGAAGGAACTGACGATATAGAAACAGAGAAAAAGATCGACACAAAAGCTGAAAGAAAAAATCTAAAAAAATTAAAAGATAAGGAGTACGTTGTCGCGGGAATGATTTCTGAAGCAAAAGAAATCATCACAAAAACAAATACACGAATGATGTTTCTCACACTCACCGACCAAACTGATTCTATCGAATGTGTGGTATTTTCAAAAACCTACGAGAATGTCAAAGAGCTGCTTACCCTCGACGCCTGTGTTGCATTCAAAGGTAAAGTTTCAGAACGAAACGGTGAGCTCAGCTTCTTGGTTGATAAGGTGAAGAGGTTATAAAAAAAACCGCCGACCCATGGAAGAGTCGACGGACTGAATTTGAATGTATAATTCTTACTCAACAAGTGTCCAAGTGGTAATGGTACTGCCGATAGCAGCAGAGCAATTCCATTCTGGATGAGAGTGGACGATTGCAAGGATGCCAGAAGTTCCAAGCTCGTGAGGAGGTGTTTTAATCGTTCGAGTACACGCCTGCACAAGGAGGCCCCGAAGCGTTCCCCAAGTTTCCGCGGTATGACCTTCTTTGGCAGAGATAACCACGGTCGGGTGATTTCCTGGTTGGATGAGAACAATTGGATTCATATTTATATCTGAATTTTCTAAGCACATATTAAAGAGCGGTTGATGGTTTATACTAACGTTCGAGTGAAAAATAACATTTGAGCAAGTTAATGTCAAAGAGCTGCTTACCCTCGATGCTTGCGTTGCCTTCAAAGGAAAAGTGTCTGAGCGAAACGGCGAGCTCAGCTTTTTGGTAGATAAGGTGAAGAGGTTATAATTACCATTCTGACTCGCCTTAAGGGAGAATGCGTATCCACCCCTTGTTCAGCCTCAAAACTTTTTATTTTTTAATCAACACGCATAAAATCTGCTGATTTTTGCTATGCTCGTGCACTGCGCAATGTTGATTAAAAAATAAAAAGTTTTCGGCTTAGATATATGTATGTATCATTTTTTGAGCTCAGAATAACTATAAATAAAAACTATCATTTGTCAAGTGCGGTGAGGCGTTTGACGTGTTACTATTTTCATCATGACTTCAAGCGAAAAACTGGCTCACAAACGACACACATTGGCGCACCTTTTGGCGGCGGCTGTTTTAGAGATTCAACCGGATGCCAAGAACACTATCGGACCCGCTATCGAGAACGGCTTTTATTATGACTTTGACCTCACCACACCGCTTACTGAAAAAGATCTCAAGGATATAGAAAAGAAAATGCGAAAGCTTTTGCCAAGCTTCAAGGAATTCACTCACAAAGAAGTAAGTGTCGAGGAAGCAAATGAACATTTCAAAGACAACCCATTCAAATTAGAATTGATCAAAGAAATTGCAGACAAAGGCGAGAAAATCACACTTTACACCGCGGGACATTTTACCGATCTTTGTCGCGGTGGACACTCCGAAAATCCCGCAAAGGAAATCGCGAGTGACAGCTTTTCACTTTCGCATCTTGCGGGTGCTTACTGGCGCGGTGACGAAAAAAACAAAATGCTGACACGCGTCTACGGTTTGGCATTTGATACCAAGAAAGAATTGGATGGGTACAATCTGCAACAAGAAGAAGCTAAGAAACGAGATCACCGAAAGATTGGAAAAGAAATGAAACTCTTTACAATATCAGAGCTTATTGGCGCTGGTCTTCCCTTAATGCAGCCAAAAGGAATGATTATTCGAAAAGCTATTGAAGATTATTTATGGGAACTTCACAAGAATAAGGGTTATGATCAAGTATGGACTCCTCACATCGCAAAAGAAGCTCTTTATGAAACTTCAGGTCATGCTGCAAAATTCGGCGATGAACTTTTTCGCGTAAACGGCAAAGATGAAAAATTCATAATGAAGCCCATGAATTGCCCTCATCATATGCAGATTTTTGCAGATAATCAATTCTCTTACCGAGACATGCCTGTTCGTTATTTCGAACCAGCTACTGTTTATCGTGATGAAAAATCAGGACAACTTGGTGGACTTACTCGTGTCCGCGCTATCACTCAAGATGACGGTCATCTTTTTTGTCGCGCCAATCAAATCCAGCGAGAAGTAAGTACTATTGTGGAAATTATCCGAGATTTTTATACCACCGTAGGTTTAATGAATGAATATCGCGTCAGTCTTTCAGTTCGAGATAATGATAAAACAAAATACCTCGGTTCAGATGAAAATTGGAATATGGCAGAAAATGCTCTAGAAGACGCTGCTAAGGTAAATAATCTTAATTACATACGCGTCGAAGGTGAAGCTGCTTTTTACGGGCCAAAACTCGATTTTATGTTTAAAGATGCCATCGGTCGCGAATGGCAGCTTGCAACAATCCAATGTGATTTCAATCTACCTGAACGATTTGATCTCTCGTTCACAAATGAAAAAGGAGAAAAAGAACGACCTGTCGTTATTCACCGCGCAATCTCTGGATCACTTGAACGCTTCATGGGCGTCATGATCGAACACTTCGCAGGAGCCTTCCCTCTTTGGCTATCGCCCGTTCAAGTAAAAATAATTCCTATTGCCGAAGCGCACCATGAGATGTCAAAGGGCATCTTTGACACGATTAAACAACTCGATATTCGAGTTGAACTCGATGATTCACGAGAAAGTCTTGGTAAGAAAATCCGCCAGACTAAAATCGATAAAATCCCCTACACTATCATCATTGGCGATAAAGAAATCGAAGCAAAAATGGTCACACTTGAAAGTCGCGATAATGGAAACCTTGGTCAGAAAAGCGTTGAGGAAGTTATCGAAATGCTTGGTGAGAAGATTAAGTCTAGGAGTTTATAGAACCGTTTCTGTAATGCACACTCACACACATTTACAATAACTACGTTATCAAAAAAATGAATGCATAATTTCTGTAATGCACACCCTGCGAATAATTTTATTCTTTTCAATCGTTTCACTCTGAAAAAATAAAATCATTGCTCCGGGCTAAACACTTAAAGTATAGAAAGTTTAAGCCGAAACCTTTTGTATTTTTTAAGAGACATTGCGCAGGCTTGTCGAAGCGAGCAAAGCAAATTTCTAGCAAGAAATTATGCGGGTCGATTAAAAAATACAAAAGGTGGAGGCTGGACTAAATACTAAAGACATGGAT
>JAYTST010000025.1:0-6746 GCA_043745565.1 bacterium | reverse complement strand
CAAAAGAACTTTATAAAATTGAACACCTCGAAAACCTCATTCTTTAACGTTTGTCGGAGTGCCGGGATTCGAACCCGGAGTCGCTTGATCCCAAATCAAGAATGTTAGCCGTTACACTACACTCCGTAGAATTGGATAATATCATAGTTATAAAATATAATCTAATTTAAGCTTTTTAAGTCATTTATGAAAAAATTTACTAAAACAGAAGAAGATTTCGCCTGCGAACATTGTGGAAATGAGGTGAAGGGAAGTGGTTTTACTAATCATTGTCCTCAATGCCTCTGGAGCAAGCATGTCGACATAAACCCAGGTGATAGGCTTGAAGAATGTCAGGGAATGATGAAGCCTGCTGCTTATCACAAAATAAAAGACAAAGAACGCATCATTCTTCAATGTCAGAAGTGTGGTTTCGAAAAGCCAAACAAAGTAGAGAAAGAAGATAGCAGGGAAGCGCTTGTTAAATTGTGCGGGTAGAGAGAATCGAACTCTCGTCCCGTCCTTGGCAAGGACGTATTCTACCACTAAACCATACCCGCGTGCTGTGCATCCTAACAAAGAAAAGACCGCTGGTAAAGGCGGTCTTTTCTTTGAGATTAACTATTCTCGCTTTGGGTTTACTTAACAGCGTCCTTCAAAGCCTTTGCAGCTCGGAATTTTGGAACGCGCATAGCTCCAACCTTAATAGATTCGCCGGTTCGAGGATTTCGGGCAATACGTGCCGCTCGCTCCTTGGCTTGGAAAATACCTAGACCTGCAATAGATACTTCTTCACCCTTTTTCAAAGTAGTGGTGATTGAGCTAATAAGAAGATCCACAACCTGTTCCGCCTGCACTTTCGTACCATCAAGAAGTCTTTGTATCGCGTCGATGAGGTCTGCTTTATTCATATAATTAGTTATTAACAAAATTGGTTGATAATTAAACATTATATAGTAAGCCGTATTTTATGCAATCAATAACTCTTAACGAGCGAATTCGATGCTTCGAGTCTCACGAATGACCATAATTTTAATCTCTCCTGGATATTTGAGCTCCTGCTCAATTTTAACTGCGATATCTCGCGCCAGTGTAGTAGATTCTAAATCAGAAAGTTTATCAGGATAAACAAACACGCGTATTTCTCGTCCCGCAGCAAGCGCGTATGATTTTTCCACACCTTTAAACGAAGTAGAGATTGCTTCCAAGTCCTGAAGACGTTTAATGTAGTTTTCAACATTATCTTTACGTGCACCTGGACGTCCACCTGAAATAGCGTCTGCTGTTTGAACAATGACAGATTCGATAGTTTCGTAAGGATATTCTTCGTGGTGGGCACGCATCGCTTTAATGATCTCCATACTTGTTCCAAACTTTTCAAGAATTCGTATTCCAATTTCTACATGCGTACCTTGAACCTCATGATCCACCGCTTTACCAATATCGTGGAGCAGGGCACCCGCCTTCGCAACACTTACGTTTGCACCAAGCTCTTCAGCCAGCATTCCCGCGATGTGAGCACATTCAACCGAGTGAGCAAGAACATTCTGTCCGTAACTCGTACGATAGTGCAAACGTCCCAAAATAGAGATGATGCGCGGATTGATATTAAGTACTCCACATTCGTATGCTGCTTCTTCTCCTTTTTGCTTAATAACCTTATTGATCTCTTCCTTTGCTTTCTCCACCTCTTTTTCAATTTTTACTGGTTGAATGCGCCCATCTAAAATTAAGTTTTCAAGAGCCATTTTCGCAATTTGACGTCGGATAGGATCAAACGAAGAAATAGTAATAGATCCTGGACTATCGTCAACTATTATTTCAACCCCTGTCTCGCGTTCAAACGCCTTAATATTTCGTCCCTCTTTACCAATAATTTTACCTTTAATATCATCAGAGGGAATAACTACATGACTAGTAAACATATCAGCTGAAACAGAACTCGCTAAACGCTGAATGGTAGTTGAAAGAATCGCCTTCGCCTTTTCTTGTAGTAGTTCTTCTGAAGAACTTTCAAGCTTTCTCATACGCGCCAGTAAATCTTCTTCTTTATTTTTTTCAATAATGGCAAATAATTCTTTTTGGGCTTCTTCGGTGGTAAGTCGAGAAATGCGTTCTAATTCTTGCTGACGTGTCGCCTCTAGCGCAACTGTCTTTTCTTTTATGACGCGAACCTCTTCAATTCGCTTTTTTATTTCTTCTATTTCTTTATCGATGTCTTCTTGACGTTTATCAAGATGCTCTTCTTTCTTAATTAAACGCTCTTCGACTTTCTTGCTTTTTTCTTCTTTTTCTTTTATTTCCTCTCGAGTTGCTTTGAGAAGGTCAGCTGCTTTTTGTTCAGCAGAGAGGGTAATGCCTTTAGCTTCTTCATCCGCTTTCAAGGTCATTGCCTTGAGATTAAGTTCGATCGAGCCTTTTTGTGAAAGTCCGACGAGTACACGGAGCAAGTAACCTAAAAGTAATCCCACAAGCCCCGCACCAAGCGAAACGAGGAATACAATTTTTATATCCATAAAGTTTAAAGTACTTTGTCTATTAATCCGTATTTTTTGGATTCCTCAGCGGACATAAAGAAATCTCGATCTACGTCTTTTTCAATCTTAGACAATGATTGACCACTGTATGTGGCAAGAAGCTTGTTCAACACTTCACGATTTTTAATGATACGACGAGCGCTGATTTCGATGTCGGAGGCCTGACCTTCCACACCACCATGTGGTTGATGGATCATTATTTCTGAATTTTTAAGTGCGTATCGTTTGCCTTTTGCCCCGGCTGCCAAGATCACTGCTCCCATTGAAGCAGCGAGTCCGACGCACAAAGTTGAAACTTGCGGTTTGATATGGTTCATAGTGTCTATAATGGCAAGCCCTGCTGTTACACTTCCTCCGGGTGAATTAACATAAAGGGTTATATCTTTTTTAGAATCTTCTGATTGCAAAAAAAGGAACTGAGCGATGATAAGGTTTGCTACATTATCGTCAATTGGTCCACCAAGAAAAATGATACGCTCTCGCAAAAGGCGAGAATAAATATCGTAAGCTCGTTCTCCAAACTGCGACTTTTCAATTACTGTGGGTATTAACATATTTTTAGGTTAGGTTAGAGTGTTGGATCTCATTCAAACTGTTTCTATTTTGAATGAGGTAACTACACAATAGCTAAAATTCCGATAAGAGCAAGCGGTGAATTAGATTGAGTTTTCTACTGTTTCACGATATGGTGGGCAAATGAAACGACACCGATTTTACGTAAAAGAAAAGGTACTTGAAAGGTATTTTACATTTAAGACCTCCTTCACCCTTCCCGATGAAGGTCTGACCCACCAACTAATTCAAGTCTTCCGTTTTCGAACAGGTGATGAAATCATTTTGTTTGATGGAAGCGGTTTTGATTATGTTTCACAGATTAATAAACAAAAGAAACTAACCTTCACAATTTCTCAAAAAATTAAAAATGAAATCAGTCCAAAAAGAGAAGTGACTTTATTTTTATCCTTAATTAAAAAAGATAATTTTGAACTTTCAGCAGGGAAGGTAACTGAGCTTGGCATCACCTCAATCGTTCCTATTATCTCCTCACGCAGTGAAAAGAAATCACTTAACTTGGAACGACTGACAAAAATTACCATCGAAGCAACAGAACAATCAGGAAGAGATCTTCCTCCCATCATCGGTCATATTATTCCCCTCGAAGAGGCAGCTAAAACTTTTTCAGCACGTAAAATCGCGTTTCACCTAGGGGAACAAGCCTTTCACAGCAAAAAAAATGATTCGAAAGTAGATGAACCACTGGGTATTTTTATTGGCCCAGAAGGAGGTTGGGATGAACACGACCTCAACCTTCTTAGAAAAGAAGGTGTTGAATTTTATTCGCTTGGGCAAGCAACGATGCGCGCCGAAACAGCAGCCATTGTAACTACGGCTTTGCTATTAAGTTAATACAACAAAATGCTCAGAATATTTCATCTGAGCACTCTCTACACGGTTTCGAGAAATCGCCACACTTTTTCGTTGACTAACATTGTTTCAACATAAATTTCAACACGAAGTGGATCGGCATCTTTATAACTCTCAAGAATAGGTTTTGATTCTTTTTCAATTTCTTCTCGTGTTACTTTCAAATCTTCCACTTCAGAAATTTTGTTAAGAACTAATTCCATCTTTGAGCGTTTCTCGGCTTCACCCTGCCATTCGGTACGAAGCACTTCTTCGGTTTTTTTAATGTGAACTAAATATTCATCATATTTAATTCCCATTTTTTCAATATTTACTTTAAACTCATTCGTCATTTTATTAAGCTCGCTTGAGACAAGTACTTCAGGAACTTCAAGAGTTAGGTTCTCTAAAATCTTATCCATAATTTTCAGTCGACTTTTTTCTCGTGTCCGAATCTTTTTTTCATTCAAGATACTTTCTTTAATTTTTTCGCGCAGTACTTCAAGAGAAGGGAACTTTCCGATTTTTGTTGCGAAGGAATCATCAAGAGGTGGAAGATCTTCTTCTTTAATATCTTTACCGGAATGTTCTTCGTGATCCTGTCCATCAGAACCTTCTTGGTGATGCTTTTCATAATGCGCAAATGACCGACGCATTTCAAGAAGAGCATCTTCGATTTCTTTATCTTCAACCACTGTTTCTTCTTTTAGAGCAGAAACTTCTTTTGCACACTTTTTGTAATCTGAAATTTCAAACTCAGGCATGATAGCCATTTCCATTTTAAATGAGACTGGATTACCCGGCGCAAGTTTTGTAATTGAAACGTGTGGCGCTCCAAGTGGGAACACCTTCGCTTGTTTAATTATGTCTGCGTAATTTTTTTCCAGTGCCATAGATGCGCACTCATCAAGAATTCCGAGCTCACCAATCATTTCGATGAGTTTCTTTTCGGGAACATGTCCTTTTCGGAATCCGTCGATTGAAAGTTTATTCTGGAATTTCTCAAGTACTTTTTTTCTCTGATCATTTACTGCCTCCACTGTAAGCTCGCCTTCAATCACTACTTGAGATTTAGGAAGCTTTTCGTTTTTTGTAATTTTGAAATGTGTCATTGTTATTTTGCAAACTTATCTTTATAAATCTGAAGTGACTTCGCAAACGCTTCTTCGGCTTTTTCTTTTCCTTCAATACTGGCGATGCTCACCGTCTTTTTTTGAATCTGTTTGTACGTAAGAAAGAAATGTTCAATTTCTTTGATGGTATGCTTATTCACATCCGACAAATCTTTAATGTTATCGAAACGAGGATCTTCTGCGGGAACTGCCACAATTTTGGCATCTGATTCGCCTGAATCAATCATGTTTATAATTGCTACTGGCCGAACACGGACCATCACACCTGGAAAAAGGGGATAGGTTGTAAGAAGAACTACGTCAAGCGCATCACCGTCTTCCCAAAGCGTTTGTGGAACAAAACCATAATCGAAAGGATAATCTTGTGAAGTATGCATTGCACGATCAAGAGCAATAAGACCCGTAGCTTTGTCGATTTCGTATTTATTTTTTGAACCTTTGTTAATTTCAATAATTACTGTCATTTCTTCTTTTGTTCCAGGATCAATGTCATGCCATAAATTTGTAGACATACAATATATATGTTATTTGGTAACTTCTTCAACCTTTGCAGATCGGATATCGATGCGAAAACCAGTAAGTTTAGCCGCAAGGCGAACATTCTGACCCCCTTTGCCTATGGCAAGAGACTGCTGATCTTCACTTACTTCAACCGTAGCAGATGCTTCTTCTTTATTTATATTAACTAAGAGGATCTTGGCTGGAGAAAGGGCGTCTTGAATAAACTTCAAAGGATCGGCTGACCATTCAATAATATCAATCTTTTCACCGCCAAGCTCACTCATTACAGTTGAAACTCGAACCCCTCGCTGACCCACCATTGAACCAACAGGGTCGATATGAGAATCGTTTGAGAACACGGCGATTTTAGACCGTGAACCAGCTTCGCGGGCGACAGCTTTTACCTCAACAGCGCCTGAGGCGATTTCAGGAACTTCAGATTCAAATAATTTAGACAGAAACTTTGGATGAGCGCGGGAGAGTCGTAAAAAGATCCCTCGAGGAGTTTCTTCTACACGAGAAAGGTACATTCGCACCTTTTCACCTTGGCGGTAGTGTTCACCAGGAATTTGCTCTTCAAGAGGTAAAAGACCAGAAGCACGGCCCATATCCATAAAAATGTTACCTCGCTCCACTCTCTGAACACTTCCCGTAACAATTTCACCTTCACGTTGACCAAATTCACCTAAAACTGATACTTTCTCAGCTTCTCGGATCTTCTGGATGATTACCTGTTTGGCAGTCTGTGCAGCAATTCGTCCAAAATCTGCCTTTGTCTCAAGGGGAAATACGATTTCATCGCCTAAAACAGCACCTTTTTTAATCTTTCGAGCATCTTCAAGCAAAATATGATGTTCGGGGTTAAAACGAACCTTCACAACGCCATCACTGCTTGATTCCTTCGGTTCAGATTCTTCATTATCTTCAAAGATGACGTTTGTTTCGTCCACCACAACTTTAACCTGCTCAAATTCAGCCTTGCCACTGTTAATATCGAAGTGAGCTCGCATATATTGGTCTCTTTTACCAAATTCTTTCTTATAGGCTGTTGCAAGGGCTAGTTCAATGGCTTCAAGGATTTTTTCTTTTGGAATTCCTCGCTCTTGTTCCATTTGATCGAGAACAGAGTGGATTACTTTTAAATCAAACATAATAAATAGTGTTAGGTGGTAAAAAAACAAGTTCGCTTTCG
>JAYTST010000024.1:0-1891 GCA_043745565.1 bacterium | reverse complement strand
GATCGGTCTTCAAAAAGTCAGACATTTCTTTTGCCTTTTTTCCTTCACTCACTTTGTCAAAACCTACTGTAAAAGTCGATACTTTTTTGTCAGTATTTTTACTCATCAATGCAACGATAGCAGCACTGTCGATTCCTCCACTTAAAAATGATCCAACAGGAACATCACTAATCATATGTGCTTTCACCGAATCTTCCATTGTTTCGAGTACTTCTTTTTTCAGAGCTTTTTCACTAATTTCAGTTTTTTTAAATTCATATGACCAATATTTTTCTTGAATGACTTTTCCTGAAGTGATATCTATTTTTAAGAAACTACCAGGCGGTAGTTTCCAAATTCCTTTGAAGAAAGTTTCTTCGAGTGGATTATACTGATAAGAAAGATAATTATAGACCGCATCGTGATTGATTTCTTTTTTAAATAAAGGATGAAGGAGTAGACTTTTAATTTCGGATGCGAAGGCGGCGATACGATCATTTTCAACAAAATAATAAAGTGGTTTAATGCCAAAATAATCGCGCGCAAGAAAAAGTTCATGGGTATTTTTGTTGTAAATGGCAAATGTAAACATTCCACGAAGTCGCAGTAGCATCGCTTCTTTTTCTTCTTCATAAAGATGAAGCAAAACTTCGGTATCGCTTTTTGTTTTGAACACATGACCTTTTTCTTTGAGTTCTTCGTAGAGTTCTTGATAGTTATAAATCTCACCATTAAAAATGATGGTCAGATTCCCTTCCTCGTTTTCGATGGGTTGTTTACCCCCTGAAAGATCAATAATAGATAGTCGTCGCATGCCCAAAGCAATGAATGGATCGACAAAAAAGCCGTCTTCGTCAGGACCTCGATGAGTGATTATATCTACCATCCGCTTAACGGTTTCCTTGGTATGTTCACCTTTGCCAATGATTCCAGCGATTCCGCACATATGTCAAAGTATACCCTTTTTGAAGGGTTTTTAACCTATTGACCTCTACAATTAAATATGCTATAATACGTAAGAATTCACTGGGTTTAGTATTGCTTTAAGGAAACAAAAATATTGTCTTTTTAAAGTAGTACTAACCTCAACAACCGTACATTACAAAACAAAGTTATGAACAATGCGACACCCATCAGAGTATCTGATACACTCGAAATCATTGAAGCCCTAGGGGGCAACCGTATCCTTCGTTATCATGACGAGGGCGAGCCTGGCTCATGTAAAGCGATCCAAGTGGATGATAAACTCATTACCCTCGGACAAAAGGTCTTTGCAAATGGAACCTGGGCTATTTCCAAAGGAAGCTTGGGTTTGGTAGTCAAAATTACCGAGCCCTACACAGATGGACGAACTTTAGATGTTTTCGATGTCTGGTTCGAAGATCAAGACTTCTTTTCTATGATGAAACTCCGTGAGCTTGAACCCATTACCACCACTGGTAAACTGGAATCTCTTGTGGATTAATCAAAAGAAGCTCAAACAAACACACCCGTGCACTTTCGTAAGAAAGCCGCAGGGTGTTTTTTTGTGTTCAGCAAACTTAGTCATCCTTGTGAATACGGAGATCTAGTCTAACTTATTCTGTAATGCACACTCACAAACTTTTATAATAACTACGTTATAAAAAGCTTTGTGTCTGATTTTTGAAGTGCAAAATACTAGTCGAAAATTTCACAAATGCTAACGTATTAGGAAATCTTTCGATCTGATTTTTGTGGTGCAAAAATCACCTGCGAATAATTTTATTCTTTTCAATCGTTTCACTCTGAAAAAATAAAATCATTGCTCCGGGCTAGACACTTAAAGTATCGGTTGTTTAAGCCGAAACCTTTTGTATTTTTTAAGAGACATTGCGCAGGCTTGTCGAAGCGAGCAAAGCAAATTTCTAGCAAGAAATTATGCGGGTCGATT
>JAYTST010000023.1:0-7008 GCA_043745565.1 bacterium | reverse complement strand
TGTTGCCTATTTTGTGGCGTAGTTTGTCACTTATAATGATTTCGCCTTTGTCATCAATCTTTTGAGCAAATGTTCCTACAAGTCCGTATTCAGAATGCATGTCCATAAATTCTAATTGGCGTTTTAGTTTACATTCGTCACTCCAAACATCGTCACTATCGAGCATGGCGATGTATTCACCTTGAGCGATTGAAAGGCCATAATTACGATTGGCGGTAATGCCGATATTTTTAGGATGAACAATGTACCGAACGCGTGGATCTTTGAGGAATTCTCCAATGACTTCACGTGTGTTATCAGTTGAGGCATCATCAAGAATAAGAAGTTCAACGTTGGTTTCGGTCTGGCAAAGGATGCTTTTTATTGCAAAAGGAATAAGCGTTGCACGATTGAAAGTTGGAACGAGAATACTTATACGAGGAGTATGAGTCATTCTTTAATTGTACACCATCTTTGAGGCACTGGACTACTTGGAAATCCGGCTGTTTGTGACCATTGATGTGGAGCAACAACCACGGTTTCAGCCGTTTCTCCAAGCCAGGCACCCCACCAACTGAAGGTGCTGTTGGCGATGATAAAGTGAGAGCAGGTAGACATCAAGAACAATTCTTCGGGTACAGTAAGACCTTCTTGATAAACAATTATCGCATTATGGTGTGTGAGAAGCGGCACTATATGTTGCTCTGCCCATGGAATGTCATCAGAGAAAATAAGAAATTCTTTTTTACCCCAGACTTTTTCATCTATCAAAGCAATAGCTTTTTTGTAGTAATCAATCGCTACGGAGTTAAATCCACTTGAGGTTAATGTATAATCTCCACGTCGTACATGAAGGGCTACTGGTGAATATTCACCCGCTTTTATTTCTTCAATTTTCAACTGTGTCAAAGATGCCCTTTGACACAAGCCGTCTCGAAGGGTGAATTCTTTTTTAAGTTCTTCTTTTAAATCAGCAAAATATTCTTCGCGCTGCCAGAATCCTTGCGAATAAGAATTATCGGCAATGCGAAGTTCGTTCTCATTAAAAAAGTAAGGATTGGGATGTCCCAAAATCTTGCCTTTGATTTTCTTTAACAGCTTTTTTGAAAAAGAGTGGAGATATTTTATTTCTGAATCTGTAGCAACTTCAGCTTTAATATTAAATTGGTCGAGGTAAAAAGGCCGCACGGTATCTTTTTGAAATGACAAATAATCTTTTTTTATAAATGCAGAAATATCGAGTTTAAGTGGAACCTTCAAAAGTGACGATACTTTTCTACCATAAGCGTACTGAAACATTTGATTGCCGAGGCCACCACCTTCTTTAACAATGATCATAATAGTGTTTTTATTTTTTCTTTAAATGTAGTAATCATCTTAAACCACCAACTTCTGTTTCTCCATCCGTTGTTGTTGCGAAGTGTTTCGAGAAGGCCTTCTTCATAGGTTAGGTGAAAATAGGTATCGTAAAGATTGACGAAATCACGAGCTTGTTTTTCAAGGCTAAGATTTTGTTCGACGAATTCTCGTGGATGGAAAAGAGAGATACGATCAAGAAAAGTGTCGACGGTATTTTTGAGTTCTTGTTCGTGAACGCCTTTTACGCGAACTCCACACTTTTCGTCCCAATAGGGTGCGGTGGTACTTTCGGTATCAAATTTTGTAATCGGGAATTCAGGTTCAATAACCAAAATCGGAATATTCATCGACATAATTTCTTGAAGTCCAATTCCTTGGCTTTCGTAGCCGCCGTACCAGACAACAAACGAAGTGTGAGAAAGAATGTCGCGAAATTCCACCTCGCTGTATTTTCCATATGTGATTACATCGAAGCTCACGCGAGTACCTAGAATTTGTGTGATGGTTTCAATTTCGTCGGTAGATCTATTTTTAATATAAAGAAGTGCGTGTTTTTTCTCATTAACCGTTGATATATTTGGTCTGAATAGCTTTGTATCAATACCTACAGGCCATACAGCTATCTCATTTTTGTATCCTCGTAATTCCCACACTTTTTTTACATTTACAGAGGGTTGAAGATAAATAGTTTTACCTAACCATATGTCATCAGGAATATCTTCTGGATTTATAAAGAGGTTCGGGCCAACGAGGGCTGTAACATCTCCAGGAGCTCGTGTATGCTTTTTTAAAGCAATCTTATCGTCGTGTATCCAAAGTCGTTTAGTTGAGTCTAATGCCGCGTTTATGACGTAGGGATAGCCTATCAAATCTAGCCCTTTAAGAAGATTTTCAACCACCTTTTTCGGGCCACGTGTTCGGCTATTGAGTATTGATATTGAAATAATATTGATCATGATTTAAGTGCGTGTAAGACCAAGCGCCACAATGCGCAGTATTTTACGACGTGTGGTTTTGAAACACAACACTGACAACGGCCCGAGAATGTAGGATACCAACGTAGCGAACGCTGAGCCGTTAATTCCATATCGCGGAATAAGGATAAGATTAAGTGACACATTTATAATCATGCCGATGATTGAAATATAAAGTGTAATCCTCGCTAATTTTTCAGTGATGAGATATTGATTGATAACTAAACCAAGTCCAATGCCGAGCCCTGACCAGACATAAAGTTGGAGCACATGATATCCTTGGATAAATTCTTGACCATACAGCAAGGTGAGAATTGCGTGTGCAAAAATAGTTATAAATAATCCAGCAATGACTGAAAGTGAAAGTAATAATCCTGTAAGTGAGACGATGCGTTTTGCATATAGTTTCTCGTTACTTATGTGCGCATTTACAATTGAAGGGAAAAGAGAGCTTACTAAAATGCCTGGAATAAAATACCATAACTCAGAAAGTCGTACCGCGACATCGTAAATTCCTACGGCAGTTACACCGAGCATATTTTTAATAAGGATTTGATCAATGCGCGAATAAATACCAACGAACACCGTTGAAAGAAGTAGAGGTAATGATTCAATAACCATTTCTTTAGCTGTCGGTTTGTGGAACTTCCATTTGAAAGGCGAACCGTAATACTTTTGATAAAATAACAAAAAGATAACTGCGTAGAGAACTGATTCTAATGTATACACAATCGAAAAATAGTAAAATCCTTTTCCGTAATAGACGATCAGAAGTTTGAGAAGGGCGAGAATAGTGACCGTAATAAAAGTGGCAATTGAAGGGAATTTAGAATGAACGCGCGCTTGAAAAGCATAGTTGATGACATTGAACGCTTGAAAAAGATAACTTGAAGAAATGACCAAAATCAAAAATAGTATGTTCTGCGGCTCTTTGCTTATGTATGCAAAAGCAATAGTTGTCACAATTGCAACTCCACCCGCGATGAGACGCAATATAAACGCAGTACCAAGAAGTTCGTTTTCGCGTTCTCGGTGTTTGATTAAATCACGGTAGAGAACTTGATCAAGTCCGAGGCCTGCGATAAAAGCAAACAATCCCGAAAAACTAATAGCATAACTTAATGTTCCATAATTTTCTGCTCCCAGATAACGCACCACAATAACCGATGTGAAAAATCCCACAGCCATTCCATAAATGCGGTTTCCAAAAAGCCAGCTTGTGTTTTTAAAATATTTAATAAAGCCTTCCATATTTAGTTTTTTAGCTCAGCAAAATAATTGACCGTAGTAAATATTTCTTGAAGTTCAGAGTACTGGTTAATTTTCTTAAGACCATTTTGAAGTACACGATACATAACATACTTATTTTCAAGTAGGAGGTAAAAATCCTGGAAATAAGTACGTGAGTCGATGTTGGCACCACCAAATTCAAACTGGAGCATAGTAATTTTTTTGCTTTTAAGCATTTCATGCGCACCTTTGAGAACATCGAGCTCATTTCCCTCAACGTCCATTTTAAGAAAGTCAATTTTATTGATGCTTTGTAAGCCGCAGAATGCATCAAGCGTGGTGACCGTTACATTTTCATTTTGACTGAAATTAATATTGATGTGATCTAGCTTTCGTTCATAAAGTGAAGCCAATCCTGAACCAGTTTGATCATAGTGAAGTGTTGCATCACTGACTTCTTTTCCCAGTGCGATATTATTTCGGTGAATATTAGGAATTGCAGAAGTATTTTTCTCGAGAATTGAAAAAGTGGTTTTACCTGGTTCAAAAGAATAAATGTTCGCCTTGTCTTTAAAAATAGTTGTGGCCAAGGTTGCGTACTGACCTTGGTTTGCACCCACATCGAAAATAATCACTTTACGTGAAGTGATTTTGTTTTTTACATAATGGAGTACCCATTCTTCGCCACTTTGTGATGTTTCGCTATCACCGAAGTTCATTCCCTTGATGGAAATTTTGTACAAAAGTTCAAAAAATGATTGTAGATACGTTTTACCTAAAAAAAGACGCACTAGTTTTTTAATAGTTGTGTTCATGGAAGTTCGATGTAAGTGTGGAGTTTTGAATGGCGAAACATCGGGTGTTGATCCTTGGTATAGAATACACAGACTTTTTTCTTAAGCGCAGCAGCCAAAGTGGGCGTTCCTGTTACCAGACAATATACTGTTTTAGCAGAATAAACAACATCGATAAAATCCCAAAAATCAGGAGAGGCGAGAAAACTTTCGAAATCAAGAATAGGTAAGGCATGTTTCTCGCGAACGATCATTTGATGCGTGACGTGAATAGTATTTTTTTTAAAATACCTTGCTACTTTTGGTCCAGTGACAAAACCCGCGTTTGAAATGTAATTTGGATCGTACACAGTTGCTTCATTAAGAAATTCGATATTTTTTGGTTGGTAATAAATCTCAGGTTCATGGTATCGAATGCCATCATCAAGGCCAACCGCAAGCATAACCATGTCCAGAAGATTAGTTCCTTCAACAGGAAAAATATCACCTATCGAAATACCTGGTTCATCGGTGAAGCCGTCGACGAAGGGATTTAATTCCCAAATAAGCTTTTTATAATTTTTATTGCGAAAGTTTGATTGATTCGAAAGAAGGACTTTTTCATAAGTTCTTGTTTCTTTGGCAATGCGTGGAATATGGCTCCAAAACAAATGATCGCCAAGTCCTCCGTTTTTAATTTCAAGAATGAGTGTCTTCATCTTAATGTTCGCTTTTAATGGGAATAATTTTTTTATTTCTGTTTCGGCGTGAGGCATATATCATCCACATTTTTTCTAGTGGTTTATAGATGAGGCGTTTTTGAATCGCGCGAGTAATTCGTTTTAAATAGTTCATAGTGTTTCATCAATCCACTGTTCGAACGTTTTAATGTTATTTTCAATCAGAAACATTTGTGCTTTTTTATGTGCTGCATCGCCTAGTCCTTTAAGTGTACCTTTTGTATGAAGTTCGATGAATTCTTTCATGAATTGTGCATACGTATCGATGTCGTCTTTTGGAGCTATACGCGAAAAAGAAGGTTCAAGATATTCGAGATGTGCATTCCAAATATGAGACTTGTGAGTGATGATCGGCTTACTACACAACATCGATTCGACAATATTCAAACCAAATGATTCGCCGTCATTTCGAAAATGAGCAAGCGCGTCAATTGCTTGATGAAATGCCCATACATCATCTTCGTTACTTGAAGGGTCGAGAAAATGCACGTTGGGGATTTGTTCTTTTTCTACAAGTTCAACAAGCATCGGCGCTGGTGACATTATGATGTAATGTGGTTGCTGTTCTATAGAAGAAATAGACTGGCCAACTTTTTGAAAAGCACGAATGCCAATCGGATCAAAAATAGCATTATCAGCTCGACCAATACGACCGAACACCATAGCAGTTTCTTTGATTCCTAATCTGTTGCGCAACTCTTTTCCTTTTAATTCAGAACCTGCAAGCGGACCCTCGGAAGGTACGGGATAAATTTTAATTTTATTATCAGGAACGACTGGTGATAGTTTATCTCCTACTTCTTTTGAAATACACAGGTGGTATCGAATATTATGTTGAACATTAGGTTGGCCAAAAATATTGAGTAGAAAAATCGGGATGCCCCGGATAGTGCTAAAAGGATAATTAGCGGTTCCTGCTGCCGGTGTGATAAGTAAGTCAATATGTAGTGCATCAATAAGTGCATTGATATTGGGATTCATTCCTTCGACGAAATAAGGTGGATTATTTTGAACTTTATCGTAAACAAAAGGAATTCCAATAATGCCGCCTTCTTTAAGGTAGTCAAGTCGTTTTTGATAATCTGGATGCGTGTCGAGATAGTTTGGATAAAGATAAAAAACGTCGTACTTATTTTTATCGAGATATTTTGCTAAAATCTGAATCATCTTTTCCGTTCCTGCATACCCCAGGCTATTGATATGATAGAAAAGCAAACGCTTTTTTTTGTCAGCAACAGCGCTATCGGTGAAACGTGAAAAAAGGGAATACAGAATTACGTACCATTCGCGAATGTGCCAATATATTTTTGAATCGCTTTTTATTTTCTTATTGAATTCCGAAAGTGACATACTATTGATTTATATATTTGTAGGCGTTTTTCTCCAGCTCATCATAATGTTTTTTGTACCATTCAATCGAAGTATTTATTCCGTCCTCAAAAGAAGTTTGAGGAACAAAGCCAAGACTTTTTATTTTACTTGAATCAAGATATTGATCGGGAATTTCAATGAAGTTCGCAGGTTTCTCAATAGTAATCGGTGGAATTCCTGTAATTTTATCAGTGAGCATGTGGATCACATCATGAACACTTTTTATTTTGTCGCATTTTGTTGGGTCTTTACTGTCTTCATTAGTATATGATCCAAAATTAAATGCAGGCCATCCATAAATAGTTGGACCATTTTTTGGGATATTTTTGTTATCTTCACCATAATATTCTTCGATCTTTTCGCCCACGAGCATAAATGCTCTGACAACATCCTTTATGTATATGTATTCACGTAGTACTTTTTCATTTCCGAGATTGATGACAGGAGCTTTCCCCGCAAGTAATCGCATAATAGTTCTAGGAATAAGTCGTGTAAAATTTAAATCTCCAGGCCCGTACATGTTTGAAGACCGTACAATCACAACTGGAAGTTTAAATTGGAATGCGTATGTTTGAGCGAGCA
>JAYTST010000022.1:0-7478 GCA_043745565.1 bacterium | reverse complement strand
GAGCGGCAGAACTTAATAAGAAAGATTTTAAAATAACTTCAACGCCGCTTTTACGTATTTTTGGAGTTTTCTTCAACCAAAACCAGCAAGAAATTTTTATGCGCAAGGAAATACGTGAAGCTCTGAACGATGCCCTCGACAGAACAGCATTAATTGATAAAGTACTGGAAGGTTTCGGAACTGAAGAGTTACTTCCTCTTCCACACAACCTTCTTTTGACTACAATTGCGACAAGTTCACCGCAAGTGACTGCGAGCACTTCCCCTTCAATTGATAAGGCTAACGATCTTCTCGAGAAAAATGGTTGGAAGTTAAACGATAAAGGTATTCGAGAAAAGAAAGACAGCAAAAAGA
This sequence comes from bacterium, assembly GCA_043745565.1. GTDB lineage: Bacteria > Patescibacteriota > Minisyncoccia > Phycocordibacterales > CALRBL01 > CALRBL01. The sequence goes on along the minus strand of JAYTST010000022.1, from coordinate 7,124 downwards.
CCTTACGCTTTTCTTTCTCCATAACCACCGGTGATAATCCCGATTTGGTGAGCACTGCGAATGAATTAAAAAAACAATGGGAAAAAATTGGTGCTGAAGTAACCATTGAGACATTGAGTGTGGCAGATTTAAACCAGCAAGCCATTCGACCTCGAAAATATGATGCCCTTCTTTTTGGAGAAGTGATAGGAAGAGGAGATGATCTCTTTCCTTTCTGGCACTCCTCCGAACGAAAGGATCCGGGACTTAACATCGCACTTTATACAAATAGTAAAGTCGATAAGCTCCTCGAAACCTCACGGACAGCGACAAGTACCGCTGATCGAGTGACGTCACTTGCCGCGTTAGAGACAATGATTTCAGACGACGTTCCCGCCCTCTTTCTTTATTCGCCCGATTTCATTTACATAGTGCCAAAACGACTTTTAAACTTTCATCTTCCACCTCTCGAAATGCCGTTTGAAAGATGGACTAGTATTTTTGCATCGTATGTAAAAACAAAGAAAGAATGGAAATAATTATATCAATTAAAAAATTAATAAAAATAAAATGAACAAAGATATCAACGAAATGAGTGACAAAGAAATGTTAGCAGACGACACGGTTATAGCAGCTGATGCAACAGTAGCAGCATCTGCGCAAACAGACGTAACAGCTCCTGAAGCGGCTCGGAGCCAAGGCGGAAATCGCGGAGGCAGAAGTGGCGGATCGCGCGGAGGACGTCGTGAACGACCTCGAAGTATGCCTACACGAAACACGTTTACAGAAAAGAAGCGTACTGATGTTATTCCTCAGCTTGCCGAAGGCAATATCCGCATTATCGCGCTTGGAGGAGTTGAAGAAGTGGGTAAAAATATGTCACTTGTTGAAATCGGCGATGATATTATTGTCATCGATGCTGGTTTTGGTTTTAAAGAAGAAGAAACTCCGGGTATCGATTATATTTTACCAAACACAAAATACCTTGAGGAACGAAAAGATAAAATCCGCGGGATCATCATCACTCACGGTCACCTTGATCACATCGGAGGACTTCCTTTTATTATGGATCGAATCGGTAACCCACCACTCTACACGCGAAACCTTACTTCATTGATGATTAAAAAGCGTCATACCGAATTCCCTCACCTCGCTCCCATTGACTACAAAGTTGTCGAAAATAACGAACAGATTAAAATCGGAAAACTTTCTGTAAAGTTTTTCGGAGTAACTCACAGTATTCCAGACTCAATGGGTGTCATTATTGAAACTCCTTACGGATCAGTTGTAACTCCTGGAGATTACAAATTGAATCACAAAGACGGAATCGCTATCGAAGCTGAAGAAAAAGAATATGCAGTATTTGATAAAGAAAAGGTACTGTGTCTTTTAACCGATTCGACTAATATTGAAAACCCAGGATTCTCAACTCCCGAAGAAGTGGTTCAATCTAACCTTGAAGAAATTATAAAAAATATCAATGGACGACTTATCATGGCTATGTTTTCTTCACACATATACCGAATCGCACACATCGTTCGATCGTGTGAAAAATATGGAAAAAAACTTGTCGTCGAAGGACGAAGCATGAAAAACAACATCGAGATCGTGATGTTCGCAGGATTATTGAAGGTAGATAAAAGCGTTATTATCAAACCGGAGGACATTGACCAATATCCCCCAGAGAAAGTGGTCGTCCTCGCAACTGGTGCTCAAGGTGAAGATTTTTCTTTCCTCGATCGTCTTATCAATGAACAGTACAAGCATTTCAAACTAACCTCAAAAGACACAGTGCTTCTTTCCTCATCGATTATTCCGGGAAAAGAAAAAGCAGTTCAGCGACTTAAAGACGGTATCGCTCGAAAAGGTGCCCGTATCATGCATTACCGAACTTCAGATGTATACATTCACTCGACGGGTCACGGTAATCGCGGTGAAATCGAATGGCTTCATAAAAAGCTTAAACCTAAATTCTTTATTCCTATTCACGGTAATCATTACATGTTGAAACTTCATGCCGAACTTGCAGAATCACTCGGCATGCCACGACAAAATATTGTTGTACCCGATAACGGAATGATTATCGAAATTCAAGATAAGGGAGAAAAGATTGTCGCACTTAAAGAAAAAGCTCCGTCAGGAACAGTAATGGTTGATGGATTTACTATCGGCGATATTCAAGAGGTAGTTATCCGCGATCGACAGATTTTGGCGCAGGACGGAATCTTTGTTTTTGTTGCTATGATTGATTCAAAAACAGGAAAACTTAAAAAATCTCCCGATGTTATTTCACGTGGCTCGGTTTATCTTCGAGAATCGCAAGAACTTCTTCGAGAAGCACGATTCATTATCAAACGAACTATTGAGCGAAATACGACAGCAGGCGATCCTATCAACTTCGAATACATTAAAAATCTTGTGACTGAAGAAACATCTCGTTTTCTTTTCCAACAAACAGCAAAACGACCGATTGTTATTCCAGTGCTGTTAAGTGTGTAGTGTCAAAGGGCATCTTTGACAGTATAATATCTAAATGCAAAAGTTAATGCTTAAAGCGGTGCGTAACAGAGGTGATGGATCGTATCATTTCTTCATTCTGACATACATAGCCACACTTCTCCTTTCCTTTCATTATTATTTCGTCACCTACATTAATTCGACGTTTCTCAATCAGTACATGAGCGAGAAAAATGTCGGTATTCTTTATACCGCGGGTTCACTCATTAATATCTGCATCTTTTTCGGCATTATTCGTTTTCTCCATCGCTTCGGTAATTATCGTGTTATGCTCTTTTGTCTTGGGATTGAAGGCGCATTGCTTTTAGTTCTTGCGAATGCCACAAACATAGCCTTAATCGCACCACTCTTTATTATTCATCACGCAATAACGCCGATTTTGCTTTTGAGCCTTGATATTTTTCTTGAACGCTATTCTAAAGACACCACCACAGGCGCTGTACGAGGGATCTTTTTAACTGTCATGAGTATTGCTGCGGTTATTTCCCCTATCATCGTTGGATTTATTCTCGAGGGTGGCGAATTTTCAAAAATTTATTACGCTTCTGCAAGCTTCATCATTTTACTTTTTATTCTCATTTACTTTTACTTTAGGAATTACCAGGACACACCTTATCTCATCACCTCTCCCATAACCGTCTTCAGAAAATTTATTGAGTCCGAACCCATTCGTCATATTTTTGTATCAAGCCTCACATTACAAATATTCTTTTCATGGATGATAGTTTACGTACCTATTTATCTTTTCGACCACATCGGTTTTGGATGGGAAAAAATTGGCTTGATAATTAGTATTTCAATTCTTCCGTTCGTTCTTTTTGAATTTCCCCTTGGTGAACTTGCCGATAAACGACTCGGTGAAAAAGAAATTCTTATTACTGGTTTTATAATTATGATTGTGGGAATTCTTATTATTGAACAGACCACCTCTCAAAGTATCTTGCTGTGGATCATCGCATTAGGAACCGCCCGCACGGGAGCAAGTTTCGTCGAAGTGGCAGCAGAAACCTATTTCTTTAAACATATCAACGAAACAAATAGCGAGCTTGTGAACTTTTGGCGCATGACTAATCCACTTGGTTTTCTTATTGGCTCAGTTCTCGGTAGTGTCTCACTTATCATACTTCCCTATCAATATGCGTTCTTTGTACTGGCGTTTGTGGTGTTCTGCGGAATGCTGTACGCAACTAAGTTGAAGGATACGAAGTAATTACCTTAAGACAATCTCAACAATTTCAGATTGAGTAAAGAAGCGATGGGGCGGTCCCCACGTACCTACACCACTCGTAGTAATAACGTGCACGTCACCACTTTTTGTCAAACCGTAATAAAATTCTTTAAATATTCGTTTTGCTAAAAGACCAAAAGGCCACATTTGGCCTTTGTGTGTATGACCATGAACAGAAAGAGAGATGCCGAGTGCGGTCGCCACATCAACATTACTTGGAACATGCTTGAGCAAAATAGAAGGTTGATTCATGTCCGCCACCTTCACCATTTCGTGCAAAATATTTTTATACTCTTCTTTCTTTTCAGTCATCGCATAATCAACACCGAGAAATGTAATTCCCTCAAGTGAAACACTTTCATTATTCAAAATTCTAAAACCCGTTTTACGGATAGCATTAAGAAAACGCTGCGGATCACCAAATTCTTCGTGATTCCCTGTTACATAAAATACACCGTGAGGAACTTTAGTTTTGTCAGCTAATAACGCCAGAGGAGAAATCATATCCTCGTAAGGAACAGGGTTACCGTCATACAAATCGCCTGAAATGAGAACTAATTCAGGGTTCCGGCTTTCGATGAGTTTGGCGAGATGTCGTGCAAAATCCTTTCCGCGTATATTTCCAAAGTGAGCATCCGCAAACAGTACTATCTTTTTCCCTTTCCATGATTCGGGCAGTCCAGTAAGTGTTACTTCAATTGTTTTAATTCGGATAATAAAACTGTTGATTACTGCCGCGAGAGCAACTGAGAAAGAAAGTGCAATTAAAACAAATCCTATAACTGGCGAAGCAACATTAAAAAATTGGAGTAATGAAAAAAGTAACCCGCTTACAAAAAGAAACCACGCGGTACCAAGCCATATCATAGCAAAACGATACAACCAGCGCCCGATAAAAGAATAGGTGTTATAGACAATGAAAAAAGAAGCTATGAAACTGAGGCTCAAAACTACGAATAGTGAACGAATAATAATTACCAATAGAGGACTAATAAAAATATGAGATGCAAAATAAGAAACAAATGCTTTGTAAATTACAAAATGCATAAGCACAAGAATCGTCTGTACGAGAAGAATAAAAATAATAATCATTTAAAAAATTCAGAGAGTATGAGTAAGCTCGTTTACTTTAGACTGGAATGCAGGATCGTTGACGTGTCGAGGGTAAGGTAGCTCAAGCGCGACATCGTGTGATATACGGCCATCTCTGAGTACCAAGACTCGCTCACCGAGGAGTGCAACTTCTTCCATTGAATGTGAGACCATTACCACGCTTAATTCAGGAGTTTTCTGCCAGACCTCAAGAAGAGCCTGATGCAGTGCAATGGTGGTTTCGGGGTCAAGGGAAGAAAATGGTTCGTCTAAAAGCAACACATCGGGTTCTGAAGCAAGTGCGCGGGCAATACCAACACGTTGGCGCTGACCACCTGAAAGATCACGAGGAAAAGCATGTTGATACTCAGAGATCCCCATTAAAGTCAGTATATGCGTAATTCGACGCTTCATTTCAATTCTAGATAATCCCAACCCTTCGATGCCAAGACTAACATTTTCGTACACTGTTCGCCACGGCAAAAGCGCGCCCTGTTGAAATACCATTGTTACTTCTTGGGGACGAGTAATTTCCCCTTCAGTGGGACTGAGAATACCCGCAATGAGCTTAAGTACAGTTGATTTACCGCAGCCTGATTTACCAGTAAAAAAAACAAACGAGTGGGACTTAAGTGAAAAAGAAATATCCTTAACAATACCTGGTGGATTTTTCTCATGAGTATCATCATAAAAGAAAGAAACATTTTTAAATTGTATTGAAAAATCAGACATACTTAATCAAATTTAAATTTTTCAGCGAATAATAATAGTTTTTGCCAGACAAAGACATTCAACAATGTAATTGAAGCAATTATGGCGACAACTGCTGCTAAAAACAATCCTTGGTTATTTGAAGCTGAAGCATTTACAAGCAAACTTCCGATCCCAAAAAGATCATTCACGTGGGTAGTAGTCGGCACGTACGTGTGTAATACTTCCGCCACAATAAGCATATTCCATCCTTCTCCGAATGCCAGGAGTGAACCGGTAATGATAGCTGGTGTGAGCGCGGGAAGCAGTATGGAAAAAAAGTTACGGAAGCCACGGATTTTAAATACATGTCCAACTTCCATAATATTGATAGGGATCAGCTTTGCCCCACTTATCACACTGAAGACGATATTCCATAACATGTTAAGAAATATAATAAAAATAGCCGCGAGATTTAAAAAATCATAACGAACGAAAAATATAATAATAATTGGAAAAAATACTAAAACAGGAACTGACTCAATTACATCATAAATAGGAAGGAGGATTCGTTCTGCTAATCGGCTTCGGAGTGCACATAAGGCAAGACCAACCCCGAAAATAAGTGCAAAAATATAAGAAACTACCAGCCGCACAAATGAAGAAAACAGTGCCCCAAAAAGAGTGCTATATGACACACCTGTGACTACACTGTCATTACTTATGTTTATTGTCACAAAAACTGCCCCGACAATAATCAGAAAGGGCAGAAAAAAAGAAAGGTTAATTTTTTCGATAAATGAAATTCGATGAGGACGCCTAAGCCTCGGGGAAAAATGAATATGCGGATGTGCTTTCATAATTATAAGTATATCATGCTAAAACTTACACCCACCAGAAAATTTTTAATGTACATAAACTAAAAACACCATCCACAAGATGGTGTTTTTAGTTTCATGTTCTTTTAATTATTTTGAAGCAGGTTTGTTTGCTGCTTTTGGTTTCGCTTTCGCTTTTGGCTTTGAACCGGAGTTCATATGTTTTTTGATATTTCCCCAGTGACCTTTAAGTTCTTTTACTACTTCTTCGACGTCTGAAATACTTGTATCTTTCAGTGAGCCGTATTTTTTCATAACAGTGTCGACGATTTTGTTGTAATTTTCTTCATTCATCTCACCTTTTAGGGTTTCAAGTTTTTCTAGAACTTCACCTTTTGCCTTTAATACCCATCCTCGTACAGTCTTTCGGTTTTTCTTCGCATCTTTTGATCCGTAAAGAAAGAATGCTCCTGCTGCGGCGGCAATAGTTGCTACAGCGATTCCTATGGTTGCTCCATTAACGTTTGATTCGGTTGTTTTTTTTGCTGTCATAATAGTTTGTATAAATAATTAATAATGATTACTCTTCTTCGGTTTCATCAACCTGCGCTTTGCGCTGACGCGTTTTTCTTACTTTGAACACATCCTTGAAAAAAGAAAAGAGGACAGGAACCTTGTGAAGAAAACCGTGCTCGTTTTTCATTTTAATACGAAACGCACGAATGTCATCAACCACAAAGTCGCTTTCCTCTTTTACTTTATCAATAAGCTGATTAACCTTTTTTACCGCAAAGAACACA
>JAYTST010000021.1:0-7495 GCA_043745565.1 bacterium | reverse complement strand
TAAGGAAGCGGTTCGAGTGGATCAGATGCATGATCACCATACGATTTGTCGGTCGAAGTGATAATAATGCGAGGAATTTTATTGATACGAGCAACCTCTAACAAATTAAGTGTTGGAATAATATTATTTTCAGCAGTTGAAAGCGGGGAGTTAGCAGCATCACTGACAATGGCAGTTGCAGCAAGATGAAAAATAGTATCGATCTGATGTCGATCACAAATTCGCCTCACTTCTTGATAATTGAGCAAGTTACAATGTTCAATATCGGGTGGAGAAGTTTTGGTATCTTCGTCCAGAAGACTAAGTGAGCTGATGGGTCGGTTGTGGCGGACTGTGGCAACGACAATAGCATTTTGCCCAATTAATTCTTTTATGAGATGTGTAGCAGCAAAACCTTCTCCTCCCGTAACTAGCACACGTTTGCCAAACCAGAAATTTTTGGGATGTGAATTCATAAATAAGTAGTTATAAAGGGCAGTTTACCATTTCCTCCTTCCTTTTACTAACATTCTTTTAGCCGCCCGAAACACACGTTGTACTTTGTTTGAAAGGCCCTGAGCAACCCACTGTATCTTTTCAAGTGGTGACATTTTGTAGCGATTAATGCGATGTTCATTTCCTACTTTTTTGCCAAAAATGCCGTGAGGATATTTGCCGGGAAGATTTTTAAATTTGAGATCCCATTCTGAAAGTTGTTCTGACCACCATTGTTTACTTCGAACATGCCACATATTTTGCTGAACATTCGCGTCGTAAGGCTCGTTAAAGAAAAGGATGGAATTTGTCGGGAGGGTATTTAATACTGACAAGAAATCTTTAACATGAAAATCTTGAATATGGGAAAGCACGACTGCGGTAGTGATAAAGGCAGGTTCCTTGATGTTAAGTGACATAACGCCATCTGTCATATCTTTTGCAACAAATTCAATATTCGAAACATCTTTTGTTAATTCTTTAGCAACTTCAATTCCGTTTTCTGAGGGGTCAATACCAATGACTCGTTTGAAGAAAGGTGCAGTTTTTAAAAGAAGCCAGCCACTTCCGCAACCAATATCGATGTGCATGTGAATACTTTTCGAAGCTACCTTAACCGCATCCTCGAAACCATTGAGGCTGAAGATATTTTGCCTATCATAATTTGCAATAACTTTTTTGGAATTTTCAGCATTAAAAACGGTTTTGTAGTCAGCGTCGTGCTCGCGGTAGCTTTGCATATCTTTTTTCATATGTATTCTTACTTTTTCATTTTCTTGAACCATTGAAATAGTGCTTGAAAGTAAGGATTTGTATTTTTCAAATAACTAAGCCAGTTGAGGGGAAATATTCTTGAGTCAGCCTTTCGATGAAATGCCCACATTTCTTTTTCAGTGATAGGTCGTTCGAGGAAAAACTCAAATTCCTCGCGCCCCGAGTTAAGCCAATTTTCTTTATAGTCGAAGGTATCATTCCATTCCATTCGAAGAAACATTTCAGGACTATTTCGCTCAGCTTTTGAACGATTGTGGTTAATATATTTTGTATGAACATACATGAATTTGAAAGTAAACTGGAGAGTCTTATCTTTGAGTTCAATAATCCATCGATGATGTGATGCGCCAGCGAGATTTTTTTCTTCAATGCCGAAGGTTGTTTCATAATGTCGTGAAGGAATTTCAATATATCCTGCTTTGCTAATTCGCATCAGTTCAGAACAAACCCACAATGGATCGCGAATATCTTCAAGTACATGTGAACAAATACTATAGTCAAAAAATTTATCGGCGAAAGGGAATGGTTTTCGTGAACATATATCGAATTCGACATAGGTTTCTTTGGAAAAACGTGGTTTGTCGCCATCACCCTTTAGCTGGTTCCAATTTATCGATTCATAGGGAACATAATCAATAATATAATCCGCTCTCCTGAATGGTGCGGAGGCACCACCGACATCAACTACTTTTTCAGAATCTTTAAGTTTGTTAAGTATAACGTCAATAGATTCAGTTGCTTGTTTAATCATAGTTAAGTCATTTTACGTTCAAAAAGCCTTTTAGTCCAATTTTTATATTATTGATTTTGATAAAAAAGAGAGGATATTTTTGCGGTTTTGGATTTCTTCCATACCCATTTATAAATTGTTTTTTTAGTTCTTCGACATGCCATATATCAAGCGATTCAAAGTAGGCAATCCCACGTTCATTAAAAAGTCGTTCAATTTCTATACGGTGCCACGAAGGAGTATTTATTTGACGTGTCGGTAGATCGATTTCTTGAAACCATTTTTTATCGACAAGTTTGGTTGTCACTTTTTGATCAAAGCGAGAAACGCTGTATTTGTAATTTATTTTTCGCGCATTTGTGCCAGACGATGCAATAAATTCATTCATCATGTACCACACTTGCTTAAGTTCTGTTTGTTTTTTAAATACGAATTGGAAATGGAGAAGGGGAAAATCATTTACCTCAATTATTGGAATATCTTTGCCAGGTACTCTCGAAGTATGGTCGTTTATCACTTCTGTCCGATCATAATCAATAATTCGATCGTCAAGCCAGACCACAATTTTCTTTGAATCTTTCCATACACCATCGTTTCTATACACCTCAAAGGAATTCCATAATTGAATCCACTTGAATGAAAACTGAACTGGTCCTTTTCTATTTGCATATTCTTTTTTTATTTCCTGAAACCATTTAGGTGAAATCATTTCATCGGCGTCGATGGCCACCATCAAATTATCACCCGGAATTTTGCGTGCTTCATCAAGTAGTTGCCAACGAACTTTATTGGAGTGACCTTTATTTTCATTGGTAATGATGTGCACTTTAGGAAATGTCGCAGCGATTTCGCACGAGCGGTCGGTTGAATGCTGGTCGGCGACGATAATAAAATCAGAAAACTTTGAGGCGTTCAAAAGCGTCGTCTGGAGGATCGCTTCTTCGTTTTTAACAGGAATAAGTGTGACGATATTCATATAGTTACGCTTTTATTACTTCGATGAAATAAAATGAGGAAATCCAGGGAATGTAAGTAGAAATAAACCATTCAAAACGCGTATAGAATGAAAATAAGCGAGGATGTGTGATAGCAAGTTTTTTCCTTTTTCCATAACCAATAGGAACTGCGTTTGCACCAATACGACGAATGATTTTAAAATTTGATGTCTTGACAAGTTTCTCAATTTTCCAAAAAGGATATTCGAGGTGCCGACGCTGTTCGAAATAAAAATCGTTGTTGATATTTTCTTTTCCATACCACAATGATTTGTATGTACTGTAGACATTTTGATACATCAAACTAAAACGGTTCGGCATTGAAACGAGCATCACACCGTCGTCCTTGAGAATACGATGAAGTTCTGAGACCGCACGAACATTATCGATAACATGCTCTAATACTTCTGAACATACAATCACATCAACGGATTTATCGGCTAAGGGAATGGCTGAAAGATCAACTTTTCCGAATTCCACATTTTCTCCGCTTGTATTTTCTTTTGCTTTCTCTAGTTCCTTTTCGTCATATTCGTAGCAATATATTTTTTTGTAAAGTGTTTTAGCGACGTGAGTGTAGGGTCCACGACCCGCACCTGCATCGAGAAATATTTTTTCAGGCGCTGCGTTTGATTTAATAAAATCAATACAGCGTCGTGCTTTGAGGTGGTGATAAAATCTAACGTTTCCGTAGGGATCGTCATAGGTGTGGAATTTATCCATAAAATCTTCGCCTTTGATGCGCTTATTTTCCTCTTCTTGAATCTGACTGCGACTTCCACTCAATGTCCGTCCATCATTGGTGAAAGTTCCTGCAATGGTATCTATTTTTTTAAATGAACAGTTTTCCGCTGCACGCGTAAACCAATCGAAATCCCCCGCGATAGTAAATGATTCGTCAAAACAACCTACTTTTTCGTACGCTTGCTTGGTAATGACGAAAAAAGGCCCGCCATGCATTTCAGTTTTAAAACGCAGTTTATCGAATTCCGCAGGTTCAATGGTTTGGAATTTGGCAGGGACTTTCATGCCTACAACACGTACGTAACGTTTGTATCGAAAAGGGAAATACGCGACATCAACGGGAGATTTTTTATATTCTGTCATCATCGAAATAATTGCTTCAGGATATCTTTCATCATCCACATTCCAAAAAGTTATATGCCCATCCGGTGCTTCTCTCACCCCGCGGTTCCAGGAAGCGTACAATGTTTCGCGGGGAACTTCGATGATGCTAACCCAAGAATATTCACTTAATAGTTTTAAATGTTTCCGCTCTTCCATGCTCGGCTCATTACTAATTATAATAAATTTAGACTGAATTCCTGCTTCAAAAAGGGTTTGGTGAAATGGGATTATTAAATGAACATATTTTTGGATATGGTGGTCCGAGCGGTAAAGTGAAGTAATAAATGAGATCATATAATTGGTTCGGCTTTAAATGTATCCTCTGTTTCCGTGATCAAGGGTAAGGAATCTCTGGTACATTTCTTTCCTGAAAGGGTAAAAAGATCGTAATTATTTTTCGCAAAAAAATCAAATAGATCACCTTCTTTATATGGGTATGACTTGAGATTTATTTTTGAAATTTCCAGGTAGATAACAGGCCGTGTTTCTTTAATAAAATTTTCTGCACCTTGAAGTGCCCAGAGTTCTGCACCTTCGATATCAAGTTTTATGACGTGGACCTGAGGTTTATTATGTTCACTCCACCAGGAATCAAGAGTGGTGGAGCCTATTTTTATACTTGCCACATCGTTATCAGATCGGCCTGTGTCCCTGATGCCGTCGCCACAAGATGCGTAATCACCATGTGTAGTAAAACTCACTTCTCCATTTTGATTGCTGACAGCTAGATTTAAAAGTTTAATTTTATCATTGAGTCGGTTGGCGAATATGGTAGTAAAAAAACTTCGATATGCGATGGGACTGGGTTCGAATGCGTACACCTTTACTTCTTTAAGTTTCGAAATGACGCCAATAGTAATCAAGCCAATGTTCGTTCCAATGTCCATAAAAACTGGATGAGGATATTTTTTTAACATGGAAGCTATTGCATTAACCAATTTATGTTCATATACCTTTTGAGTATTTCCAAATCGTATTCTTTGGACGAGACCGGCTCCATGGGTGTAGTAAATTTTAAAACCCAAATAAGAAATTTTGTTAAGGTAAGGTCGGTATGAATCAGAAAACACATAAGCAACTTGTCTAACCTTGCGAGCCAAGGCTTTTAAGGGTTCAGGAGAAATATTTTTAAAAAACGCAAATATATTCATGTTATTTTGATTTTATTTTAGAATTTATTTTTTTCATGAAAAGAAAAAGGGATATATACGCTCGGTTGAAAAATGATTCAGAATTCAGAAATTCTAGTTTCTCATAATTAAGTCGAAAATTCCAGATGTACTGAATTCCTGCTTCTTTGTGAGCGCTAAACTGTTCCACTGGTTGCACAATGAGATGTGGAAAATCACGATATAAAAAAAGTGTTAAAAGAGTAGTATCGTGACGAAACATTTTACAATCCCTGACGAAGGAAGTTTTATTGACTCCATTATTTTTCCAAAGTTCAGTTTCAGAAAAGCCCAAACAAAGCCCCGCTACACCACAAGTATAAAGTTCCTCGGTCATTTTTTTAATTTCAGTACTAGTATCGAAGCCGAAAATTCCCGCTGTAATCATTTCTTTTCCATTTATTGACTGGTCGATATGAAGAAGTTCAAAATAGTCGGGTGGTGTGCAATCAGCAACAGTGGTTTGATATCCTTGCCCAACAACCAAGCAGTGTTCCTTTTTAATTATTTCAAACAATGGATTAAGATCGCGTTCAACCTGACACCCAGCATCAATATAAAGATTTAAATCTGCGAGCGGAGAATTTAATATATACGTTTTCCATGTGTAGCATGATCGCCAATGAGGTGCAAAGTGAGGCATTTCAAGCAGATGCACCCATGAAAACCGTTCAAGTTCTTTCTTAAATGAATAAAAAAGTCCTAAATCATAGACATACACGTCGGGGTGATGCGAATAATTTTTTTCAATTGAGCCTAATAGGTTAAGAAGAGAAGGGAAGAATTTATTTGATGCTGAAGTAATAAGTGCCCGAGAGGAAGTCATAGAAAATGATTAAAGATTATGCTATATTCTAGCACATGAACAATAATAATACCTTTAATAATGCCTTGCGATACGGTCTGATAGCAGTGTTATTTATTATCCCCTTTGTCTGTTTGGTAGTAAGTTCATCGCTTTTTTTTCCTTACATTACGGGCAAGAATCTCTTATTTCGTTTTTTGGTTGAGCTTGGTTTTGTTCTCTATGTTCTTCTTGCTCTTCGCGTTCCAGCCTATCGTCCAAAAATAACTTACATCACCATCGCTTTTGCCGCTTTTATTGCAGTGCTTACGGTGGCAGATATATTCGCTATATATCCATACAAAAGTTTCTGGTCAAATTTCGAAAGAATGGAAGGCTTGGTGACTCATCTTCATCTATTTGCCTATTTCATAATGCTCGGTTCTTCAATAATGACCGAGACTATTTGGCGACGTCTTTTTCAAACTTCCTTAGCTGTCAGTGTGGTGATGGGAATTTTTGGTGTAGATCAATTGAGTCAGGGAATTGGACGAATCGATGCACGAATGGGAAACTCTACCTACCTTGGCGCATACATGCTATTTCATATTTTTATTGTTCTCTTTTTGCTCGTCCGCCACATCGAGAGAAAATATAATGATATCGCTTGGAAATGGGCTGTGGGGGTTATCTACAGCGTTATTGGCCTCTTTGACTTTTATATTTTTTATCGTACAGGAACTCGAGGTGCGCTTGTAGGTCTTGTAGTTGGCACACTTTTTGCTTCAGTGATGTTCGCGTTTTTTGAAAGGAAAAATAAAGCAATGCGAATCGCAGGGGTCTCAACACTTGTCGGCATCGTCTTAGTGATTGGAATTCTTGCCACATTCAAGCAAAGTGCCTTTATTAAAAATAGCAACACTCTTTCACGTTTTGCGGCACTTGCCACTTTTGATAAAGAGGGACTTGCGCAGTTTGCGAGTACTCAAGGTAAGGGACGGTTTGGTATTTGGAATATAGCGCTCCAAGGTGTCAAGGAACGTCCGATTCTTGGGTGGGGACAGGATAACTTTAATTACGTCTTTGCAAAATATTATGACCCCAAACTTTATGATCAAGAACAGTGGTTTGATCGCGCTCACAACGTATTTCTTGATTGGCTCATTGCCGGTGGTATCTTGGGGCTACTTTCATATCTCGCCCTTTTCGCGGCAGGTATTCTTTCAATTTGGTTCTCAAAGGCTGACAAAGAACATCGGTACTTTCAATTTAGTGACAAAGTGATACTTACCTCGCTTCTTATTGCGTATTTCATACACAATATTTTTGTGTTCGACAATATTACGAGTTACATTCTCTTTTTCAGTGTTCTCTCTTTTATTCATTTCCACGAACGAAAAGTCTATGACTTTAACTTCCTCTCACATCCTATTAAAGATGA
>JAYTST010000020.1:0-2117 GCA_043745565.1 bacterium | reverse complement strand
TGTTTTTTACTACGGCATTTTTTCCTGCTGATAGGTTACCTACAATAAAGCCGATTACGAGACCGACTACGAGAGTCATACCAACATACGTATTAAATGAAGGCGTTTTCTGATCACTGACTTGTCCTGAATTTTGATTCATAAAGAATAGTTCATTAAATATTAATACTGTCTCAAATATTATACTACAATCATTTGGCGATGGTATAGTAGTGCATATGCAAAAAGCATTTTCTAATAACAAACAAACTCTGCATTATATTGTCACAATAGTAGTCGTGCTTCTGGTTGTTTTTTTAGATCCTAAAAATGCCACATGGAACTCATTTAGCCAGCATATTGAGAAAACGTTTTATCAAAACAGCTGCGACCCTCGGAAACACGCCTCCTCAACCGATCCTTCCTTTTTAAAAGTATTAGAAGTTGTAGATGGTGACACTATTGAGGTGTCAGAGGGATGTAAAACAACCAAAGTGCGGTTAATCGGTATAAATACGCCCGAAAGTGTTGACCCTAGACGACCGGTTCAGTGTTACGGGCTTGAAGCATCACATTATGCAAAAGAACTGCTTAACGGAGCTCTTGTTCGATTACAGACAGATCCAGTCAGTGAAACACTCGATAAATATGGGAGAACGCTCGCGTATGTAATTATGGAAAATGGCACAAACGTTAATCTACTGATGATTCAGCAAGGATTTGCTCAAGAATATACTTACAAGAGTCAGTCTTACCTTTATCAAAAGGAATTTAAAACTGCGCAAATAAAAGCAAAAACTGAAGGTAAAGGTTTGTGGAATATTAATACGTGCAATGGGAAAAATTAAATAACTCAGTAATCACAAATGCTCTGATGTATTACTTTTAGAAATATGTGAAAGTGCGTATTCAAGTGACCCGTCCACCTTTTTACCGGGGTTAAAAATATTCAACGGATCAAAAATATGTTTAGTTTCAAGGAAAAGCGCACAGACCTCTTTTCCAAACATCATTTCAAGAAATGGAGTTCGAATAATTCCATCATTGTGTTCACCTGCCATTGAACCACCGTATTCAAACACGAGCTCGAACACTTTTTGCGAAATCACAAGAATCTGTGCGCGTTCTTTTTCATCTTCCATATTCACTAAGGGAATTAAGTGGAAATTTCCATTCCCAATGTGTCCAGCAATTGTGTAAGTTAATTTATATTCTGAAAGCAAGCTGCGTAGTTTGGGGAGAAATTCAGGAAGTTGCTCGGGAAGGACAATAAAATCGTCGATGAAAGGGGCGGCTCGATGTTTTCCTTCAGCGTGATCGCGAAGTAGAGCAAAGCTAGCGCGACGAATATTCCAGTAACTTTTCCCCGCTTCTTCTTCATTAATAACCAACGAGTCAACGTGATCGGCAATCCCTGCAATGGAAAGTTCAACCACAGCTTTGTGAGCATCCATAACTTCACTGATCACTTTTTCCTCATCATCGTTTGCAAACTGCGCAATTAAGGTAAGAAGGCTTTTGCTCGTAGTTAATACATTTTTAGTATCATCGGGCATGTATTTCAGGGCCAAATTAAAGGTGTGATCATCGTACGACTCGAACGTTTCGGGTTTAAACGATAGTACAGTATTCACCACCTGTGGCAGAAAATCGAGACTTGAAAGCGTTATCACCAAAAGTCGCTTGTGTTTCTTAAGAGGAACAAGACCGAATTCAAGTGAGGTTACCAGACCAAGTGTTCCTTGCGAACCCGCAATAAGCTGAGTGAGGTCGAACAATCCTTCTTTTTCATATTTAGCAAGTACATTCCACAATAAATATCCTGCGGAATTTTTCGACACTCGAGGCCGGGCCTTGCGGATCAGTTCTTTGTTATTCATTATCAAATCAAATACTTTTCTATAAATTTCTCCTTCAAAATTCTGCTGTTCCTTTTTATCATCAAGTTCGTTCTGTGTCAGTGCAGTAAAAAAATATTCTTCACCGTCTGCAAGAACAATCATAAGTGATCGGATAAAATCCTTGGTGCTTCCATACGTCAGCGTCATTTCACCCGATGAATTATTAGCGGCCATTCCACCCACGGTGCAAAGATTTTTCGAGGCAGTATACGCTGGCATGATCATATTTTTGGCAAT
>JAYTST010000019.1:0-7987 GCA_043745565.1 bacterium | reverse complement strand
AGCCTTCTGACTTCGTTCTACCTCAATACTGCTGACGTACATTCCTTTTAGGCGCTTCTCAAGAAACTGTCGAATAAGCACATCGCATTTCAAGAAATCGCGGTACTGCTTATTATCACCAAACCACCGAGATTTCCAATCTCTAATGATACCAAGTCGGTGTGAATATGGATGAACGTTATGTGACATACAATTATTTAATAGTTTCGTTAGGGATTTTTTCTTCTAAAGTTACTGAAATATGGCTTGAACGCTTATTGATTCGTGAAGCCGAACCACGTGCGCGCGGCATCATTCGTTTCAAAACGATACCTTTGTTGACTTGAATATCTTTTATGAAAAGGTTCTCTTCTTTGACATTGAAGTTGTTTTTTGCGTTTGAAACCGCGCTCATAATGAGCTTGGTAATAGGATCTGTTGCTCGTTTGTTGGTAAATATCAAATCACGAAGGGCAACGACTACTTTCTTACCTCGAACTGCGTCAGCAACAAGGCGGACTTTGCGTGGAGATTGTCGATAATTTTTGAGGTAAGATTTCATACGGGATTATTATTTTTTGGCTGGAGCGGCAGTTGATGCTTTAGCGGACTTTGCTGCAGCGATTTCGGCGTCTTTCTTAGCAGCTTCCTGCTCTTTCTGCATCTTACCTCCGTGTCGAATAAATTTCTTTGTTGGAGAGAACTCACCTAAGGTGTGACCTACCATTTCTTCAGTAACAAGCACTTCAATGTGTTGCTTGCCATTGTATACCCCAAAGATAAAGCCAATCATTTCAGGAGAAACCTGACTTCGTCGGTACCATGTCTTAATAACCCCAGTTTCAGTGGGTTTTTTGCCTTCAATCTTCTTGAGAAGGCGTTCCTCTACATATGGACCTTTTTTGAGTGATCGTGTCATTGTGGTTGTTTCTCAAATTTGCCTAAAAATCGGACAAATTAAAAGCTCATTTAGAGCCGTAAAAGCTATACTAGCAAAATTTTCACCAATGTCAAACTAACGTTTATTTCTTTCCTACCTTTCGTCGAGACACTATAAGATTGTTTGAATATTTCTTAGGTGTTCGTGATTTCTGACCCTTTCCAGTCGGCTTTCCGTAAATGGAAATAGCTCGACGCCGTCCACGGCCCTGTCGTCCTTCTCCACCTCCATGTGGATGGTCTACAGGGTTCATGGCAGTACCTCGAACGGTTGGGCGAATACCCATCCAGCGACTTCGTCCTGCCTTTCCAAAGTTTACCAAACGACGTTCGTCATTGGCAACTTCACCAACAGTTGCCCATGCAGTATCGATAATCTTTCGAACTTCAGTTGAAGGAAGCTTGATTTGAGTATAGCCATTGTCCTGAGCAATTACTTCTGCGTAGTTACCTGCTCCTCGCGCAATCTTAGCACCGCCTTGAGGGCGAAGTTCAACTGCGTAAACGAAAGTACCTACGGGAATATTTCGAAGAGGGAGTTTGTTTCCGGCAGTTACAGGAGCTTTTTCTGAAGCGATCACTTTATCGCCCACTTTTAATGATTTAGGAAAAAGAGAATATCTTTTTTCACCATCCATATAAACTACCAAACTAATAAATCCTCCTCGGTTTGGGTCGTATTCAACAGTAGCAATTCGTCCCTCAATGTTGCGTTTTGTATAAGTAAAATCAACATCACGAAAAAGTCGCTTGTGCCCAGCTCCTTTGTGTCGAGTAGTGACACGGCCTTGATTGTTGCGACCTACAGCTCGTTTGAAACCTGAAGTCAGTGACTTAAGCGGTTCGTTAGTAGTAATCACACCTCGGTAAGTCGTGGTGGACATATTTCGTCTTGATGGTGATGTTGGTTTGTAGTGCTTCATATAATTTCAGTTAACAATTTATGTATTTATGCGATATCGATAACGTCACCTTTCTTTAAGTAAACATACGCTTTCTTGAAACCTCGCGTCTTTCCTACTTTACCCCGAGAAAATACTGCTTTTGCTTTTGAATTGACGATACTTACTTTAACAGGAATCACCTTGTACATAAGAGTGACATTTTTAGCGATTTGTTTTTTGGTTGCAGTAGTCTCAACTAGGAATGAATACACACCTGCTTCTGAAAGAAGACTTGTTTTCTCGGTAACGTGGAGTTTCTTGATAACATTTGTGTTGGGTTGTGTATTCATGGTGGTTATTTATGTGTATGTATTGAGACTAATTCAATTTAGCTTCAAGCGTCTTCATGGCATCAGCAGGATTAGTGATGATAAGGTATTTGTATCTTAAAATATCAACTGGGTGAAGGTTTCGAACATCTGATACTTCGATGGTATTGATATTGCTAAACGCGCGTCGAGCAGCCATTTCTTTTGACGAAGTAGCGATGTATGCCTTTTTGATCTTCATGGTATCAAGAAATGTTTTTGCAAACTTTGTCTTTGGTTCAAAAGTAAATGAATCGACGAGAATCACTTCTCCATCACGATGTTTCTTGGCAAGAATAGTGTAGAGTGCTTTTGCCTTCATTTTCTTATTCACTTTTCTATTGAAATTTTTGTCATTTCGGGGGCCGTGAGCAACACCTCCTCCAACCCAAATGGGTGATCGAGTAGAACCGTGTCGTGCACGACCTGTTCCTTTCTGTTGCCAAGGCTTTTTACCTCCTCCACGCACTTCACCACGAGTTTTGGTGTGTGCAATAGGAGTTCGGCGACTTGATTCTTCTGAAACGACCACCTGGTGAACAAGGTCAGCATTCCACTTCAATCCGAAAATACTTTCAGGCAGTGTGAATGTTCCAGCTTTTTTTCCTTCTTGTGTGTAAATGGGAGTTTCCATGATGGTTGATTATTTCTTCATTACTTTTTTAGGTGCCTGACCTTTAATTTCCACAACGGTTCCGCGTCGTCCAGGAACTGCACCTTCAATAAATATTTCGTTCTTTTCACTGTCGACTTTCACCACTGTCAGATTTTTGATAGTGATTCGATCACCACCCATTCGTCCCGCCATTCGCATCGCTTTGAATACCCGCTGAAAACCAGCTGTACCGATAGAACCCGGAGCTCGTTCACTATGCTTCTGACCGTGAGATCGTGGACCTCCTTTGAAACCATAACGCTTAACTACACCCTGAAAGCCTTTCGATTTAGAAATAGCTGAAACTTCAACCTCATCTCCACTTTCAAAAACCTCAGGCATAATTTTGTCACCTACTGTCCAATCTGTCTTCCAATTTTTTGCAGCATCTTTAGCTTTATCGAGGCGAAGTTCTCGAAGATGACGAAACATTCCAAGATCTTTCAGGTGACCCTTTCGAGGCTTGTTTACATTTTTTTCTTTGATAGTTCCGAAGCCAACTTGAATTGCTTGATAACCGTCATTTTCCTTATTTTTAACCTGAGTAATAACTGCAGGAGCAACTTTTATAAGAGTTACAGGAATAACCGCACCTTCATCATTGAAGATTTGAGTCATGTATTCTTTTGTTCCGAGAATGAATTTCATACAGATCAGTTAAATTAATAGGGTTACAGCATTTTTACGTCAATATTGACTCCTGAAGGCAGGTTAAGGTTAGTAAGAGCCTCGATAATACGAGGAGTAGGGTTCAAAATATCAATTAATCGTTTATGAACGCGCATTTCAAACTGTTCACGTGCATTTTTATAAACAAACGAAGCTCGGTTAACTGTGTACTTCTTAATTTCAGTGGGAAGTGGTATAGGCCCGAGAATTTTTGCGTCATAACGAAGTGCGGTATCCATTATCTGCTTGACTGAGTTATCAAGAACTTTAGATTCATACGCTCGAACACGAATGCGAAGCTTTGGTTCTTGTTCTGATTTTGCTACCTTTGGAGTAGCTTTCTTTTTAGTTGTTGTTTTTGTAGGCATTTTAATTAATTACCGTCTCATCCCTCCAACTAGGCGTTGATTTTTGTTACCACGCCGGCACCTACAGTCTTACCTCCTTCTCGAATAGCAAATCGTGTGTTCATTTCGAGCGCAACTGGAGCCACAAGTTTAACCTTGAAAGTTACAGTATCTCCAGGCATAACCATTTCTACACCTTCAGCAAGTGTTACTTCTCCTGTTACGTCTGTTGTTCGGACGTAGAACTGAGGCTTGTAACCTGTAAAGAAAGGTGTGTGTCGTCCTCCTTCTTCTTTTTTCAAGATGTAAACTTCAGCTTCGAAATCTGTGTGTGGAGTTACAGTTCCGGGCTTTGCGAGAACCTGACCTCGAGTAAGATCTTCTTTTTTAACACCTCGGATCAAAAGACCTGCATTGTCTCCAGCCAGAGCTTCAGTGAGCTGTTTGTTGAACATTTCAATACCAGTTACTACACTTTTCTGAGTATCTTTAATACCAACAATTTCGATTTCGTCGTTGATTTTAAGAGTTCCTCGTTCTACTCGTCCTGTTACCACAGTTCCACGACCTTCGATTGAGAAGATGTCTTCAATAGGCATAAGGAAGGGTTTGTCAGTTTCTCGAAGTGGCATTGGGATGTAATTGTCGAGAGCGTCAGCAAGTTCAAGAACTTTCTTTGACCATTCGTCATCATTATTTGGAGATTCGAGAGCTTTAAGAGCTGAACCTCGAATAACAGGAGCATTTTCGTCAAATCCTTGTTTTGCAAGAAGTTCTCGGATTTCAGCTTCAACTAGGTCGATCATATCTACATCATCAACCATGTCGCATTTGTTAAGGAAAACAATGATCTTAGGTACACCCACCTGCTTTGCTAGAAGTACGTGTTCACGAGTTTGAGGCATAGCACCGTCAGTTGCGGCTACCACGAGAATAGCACCGTCCATCTGAGCAGCACCGGTAATCATGTTTTTGATGTAGTCGGCGTGACCTGGAGCGTCAATGTGAGCGTAGTGCCTTGCGTCTGTTGAGTACTCGTTGTGAGAAAGCGCAATAGTAATACCTCGAGCTTTTTCTTCAGGGGCTGAGTCAATTTGATCAACACCTTTAAGTGTAACGTCCTTACCGGCACGTGAAAGCACATTAAGGATAGCCGCTGTTAAGGTAGTCTTACCGTGGTCAACGTGTCCGATAGTACCGACGTTAACGTGAGGCTTTGAACGATCAAATGCATTTGCCATATATTTGTTTAAGTTAAATATTGGGTTTAGTTCTCTTTTACCGGGCAGAAGCCTATAAAAGTAACCTATTCCCGAAACTGGATAATAATGTTAAAAACGAGCGCAAAACAAAACGCAAAACGCGTTGTAGTAGAGATACTATAGGAAAGGAGAAATGTTGTCAACTTGGTTGAGGTGAATATGATATACTTTTTATTATTAATATTATTTAAAATAAAAGTATGTCTGATGTAGAATTTGAAGATAAAAATATCGCGAGTAGCTTTCGTTCACGTGTCATCTTTGGACAACCACAGACTCCTGCAATGGTAAAGAGTATTATGAAAGTAATACCTTTTGCTGACGAAAAAAAAGCGGGATACATTCTACTTAGCATCACCGCTTTATTTTTTCTTCTTTCGTTTATTATTTTCTATATTACTCTCCACCCTTCTACTTCAAAAGGGGTATATACACCAATCCAAACAGGGGCTGGGTCTAACGTTTCCCGTTAAAAAAAGAAAAACCTCCACTTTAGATGGAGATTTTTCTTTTTTAAAGCTACGGGTGATTTATTTTCGGCTTTCAGTAATAGTTGATGCAACATGTGGTGGAACTACGTCGTAATGATCGAATTCCATGGTTGCGCTTCCTCGTCCTTCAGTCATCGAACGAAGTGTTGTGGTATAACCAAACATTTCAGAAAGAGGTACTTTTGATTTAATAACCTTGAGCAGTCCACGATCTTCCATTCCTTCAATCTGGGCTCGTTTTGAGTTCAAGTTTCCCGTAACATCCCCCATGAATTTCTCAGGAACAACTACTTCCACTTTCATGATCGGTTCAAGAATAACCGGCTTCGCTCGTTTTGCAGCATCCTGAAAAGCCTGTGAGGCAGCGATCTTGTAAGCGATTTCAGATGAATCCACATCGTGGTATGAACCAAAGGTAAGTTCACAAGAAATGTTTACCATTTTAAAACCGGCAGAGATGCCTCGCTCCATTGCTTCACGCACACCTTTTTCAACAGCTGGAATAAATTCATGGGGGATAACTCCTCCTTTGATACTGTCGATGAATTCGAAATCTTCGTACCGCTTGATGTTTTTAGCAATCTTCACACCTTCTTCAAGAGCTTCGAGGGGCTTGATGGTAATCTTAACGTGACCGTATTGACCCTTTCCCCCCGACTGCTTGATATATTTGTATTCTGCATCTGCACTACTCAAAATTGTTTCTCTGTAAGCCACCTGAGGTTTACCCACGTTTGCATTTACGCTGAATTCTCGTTTCATACGATCAACCATGATTTCGAGGTGAAGTTCACCCATTCCTGAAATAATAGTTTCCATTGTTTCTGGGTTCGAGGAGATTCGGAATGTTGGATCTTCATCAGAAAGCTTTTTAAGAGCCATACCCATTTTTTCCTGATCGGCTTTAGTTGCAGGTTCGATTCGAAGAGACACAACTGGTTCTGCGAATTTAATAGGATCAAGAATAATGGGGTGTGTTTCATCGCAGAAAGTATGAGATGTTTTAGCGTCTTTTAATCCCACTGCGGCGGCAATTTCTCCTGCAAACACCTTCTTTACTTCTTCACGTTTGTTGGCTTGAAGTCGTACGATTCGTCCTAGTCGTTCTTTTTGTCCCGTTGTTGAGTTGTAAATATATGAACCGGCTTCAATTGTTCCTGAGTACACGCGGAAGAAGGTAAGTTGTCCTACGAAGGGGTCGGATTGAAGTTTGAACGCAAGGGCGGCGAAAGGAGCGGTATCAGAAGGTTCACGGAAGGTTTCGTCGCCTGTGTTTGGGTCAATTCCTCTTACAGGAGAAATATCCAATGGAGATGGGAGATATTCCACAACCGCATCCAAAACAAGCTGAACCCCACGGTTCTTCAGTGCAGATCCTGTAAATACAGGGAAAATTTTATTAGCTATAGTTGCTTTTCGAAGGATGGCTTTCAAACGAGCAATTTCGATTTCTTTACCTTCAAGGAAGTCGGTCATTGCATCATCATCATGCTCGACAATCTTTTCAACAAGGATAGCTCGGTATTTAATCGCATCAGCCATGTGAGACTCAGGAATATCTTTTTCGATAATTTTATTACCCATGTCCCCTTCGAAAGCGTAGGCTTTCATTTTTAAAAGGTCGATTACTTCTTCGAAATCACCTTCTTCACCGATAGGAAGCTGCATTCGAACGGCATTTTTGTTGAGACGATCAACAATAGAATTAAAAGATCGGTCGAAAGAACCTCCTGTACGATCGAGTTTATTGATGAAACAAATACGAGGCACGTGGTATTTGTCAGCTTGTCGCCATACGGTTTCAGATTGAGGCTCTACTCCTGCTACACCGTCAAAAACCACTACCCCACCGTCGAGTACTTTAAGAGATCGTTCCACTTCCACAGTAAAGTCCACGTGACCTGGGGTATCGATAATGTTGAAGCGATGTATTTCCGATTTGTCTTCGCCGAGATAGGTAGGATTCCAAAAACATGTGATAGCGGCGGCGGTAATAGTAATACCTCGCTCTTTTTCTTGTTCCATCCAGTCAGTGGTTGCTTCTCCTTCGTGCACTTCACCGATTTTGTGCGACATACCAGTGTAATACAAAATACGCTCGGAAGTAGTGGTTTTTCCAGCATCGATATGTGCGATAATTCCAAAATTCCGAACTCGCTCTAAGGGATAATCTCTATTCATGGTAAAAAATTAAAATATGACTTAAATTACTAAAGTTCGTGTAGCATATCAAGAATTCGGAATTATGGGAAGGTATCTATAAGAGTGGCCTCCTTACATATTTCTAATCTTTACTTTTGCTTTTTTAGAGTCGAAATATGCGCGATAATTTGTTCAATTTTCACTTGAAGAGACTTCTTGTCATATCCTACTTCATCAAAAGAATTTCTTCC
>JAYTST010000018.1:0-8000 GCA_043745565.1 bacterium | reverse complement strand
ACTTAAAAAGATCCACTACTGTCGTTTTATTCAGCGGCGACAAACCGCTTGGATCATCGTAAAATGTATCATACATTCCAAGGCTCTCAGCCTTTTCGTTTAGAAGCGTCATAAATTTCTCCCGTCCGAAATCATCCGCAAGCACTTCAGCAGCATCATTGCTTGATTCAATAAGCAGTGGATACATTAAATCTCCTGTAAGGATTTTCTCACCGAGCGCCAATTCCCCTTCACTTCCATAGGTGTTGTATGAAGACTTACTGACGGTTGTTAAATGGTGTAGATCTATATTTTCTTTTGTAACAACTGCCGTTAATAGTTTTGTTACAGAAGCCATGGGAGATTTCATGTCTGGATTTTTCTTTAGAATAATCTCACCTGTTTCTGCGTCACCCACCAAATACGCCTCAGCCAATGTTGAAGGTAATTTATGTGGTGAAAATGAGGAGTAGTGTGACTGAGGAATTACCGTAAGAGTAGTCGTGGGAGTTGAAAGATCCTCATCCGAACCAAGCCCGCGCTCAACAGGGATAGTGCTTGCTAACGATTCGGAAACAATACTTGAATCATCATTCGCAGTTCGGCTTTCATATCCAAGATACAGAAATGTAATGTTCGCCGTAAAGGAAAGCACCGATATCAGAAGTAGCGCAGATGAAAGAGAATGTGGACGAGTTACTTCACTTTTAAAACGTTGCAGTACAATTGAGAGACGGGATGGTTTCTCCATAACCACTCTTTCGTGAGGCCCCAGCTGTCCGGCAGGGCTGTAAAACTGATTTTTTACATAATCATTCATAACGTTATTTACACATTAGCAGATTTGTGTTGAATGAGGAAGGCACGCACGTCAGCGGGAAGGATGGTGAATTTAGCATGGTACCGGCGTTTGTGAGCATGAAGCATCTCCTCAACCAGTGCCACAATGAGCTCACGGCGGCTATGCACATCCGCGTAAGAAAATGCATTCTCAGAGAAATAGGTGCTCAAAGCGGTAATTGATTGTTCGGAGAAAGATACCTTGAACAGATATTCGATATCATCAACCTCATAACGCACCGCATCATTAAAACTTTTAGCTCCTTTATGTTCTTTGTTAGATTGGAACAGAGTTCCAAAAAGAGTGCGTTCGTTTATTGATGCAAGATGGCGTTTTTCCACAGCATGCGACGCGCTCTCAAGATATTCTTTAGTTACATGGGCGTTATCGAGAAATCGCCGAAAATCTTCATCGTGTTCATGAAGATAGGCTGATAAATCCGCGAGTGTGGCATGGCTAGTTGTGTCGATTGGTAGATAAGTAGTCCTTTTCTCTTTAACTAAATAAGTGAGCATCTCTTTACTTAAACCAAGGCGCGCACATACATTTTTTCCGAGAGGTGAATCGACAAAGGTATGTACGGTGTCCTTTTTCTTACGCTGAAGTGATGTCGAGAATAAAGCACTCAATGAGATATTTTTCAGAGCATGAGCACGATACAGACTGCGAATATATATTTCAAGAAGAATGGTTGAAAGAAGAAGTGAAAAAGAAATCAAAAATATTCCCTGACTAATGGGCCATAATACGTAAAGTGAATCGATACCTGCTAGGTCATTTGAACCAAGCAATACAAAAAATACAGAAAATGAAAGTGCGAGCGCAGAAAATGCAAAAAGAAACTTCTCGGCCTTTTCTCGTATACTCAAAGGGAAAAACCGTTCCACTCGAATTGCCTGCTTGCGTAAATGCTCTATAGAATGTTCCATAAAAATATAAAATAAAAACCGCACAAAAACATCATCAAGATAATAAAGGGGATAAGAAGCCACACAAGTAGAAGCGGTAATCCTACGAAAATAAATGCGAAGCCGTTTGAAAAACCTTCACCTAAAAGCATTCGTGCTCCCTCCTCGATGGCTTTTGTATAATGAAATGCTAAATAAGAAATGATCACGCGTAACATAAGAATAGTATACTACAATTTATAAAAAATCTTGCTCCCGAAACGCACATCTATATATTGGAAATGCGTGACGCCTCCCTTTCCGTCACTAAACGAAGGCTGGTCGACTGCAGTCTTCAATATTTCAAATTGATTTGATAGTGGATTTCGAAGAGACACTTTCAAATTTCCTTGTTTTGTAAGGATTTGAATTTCCTGATTACCCATAATTGAAACTTGGAGTGGAGTGAGCTTGATTGTCGACAGATTATCGACGAAGGTATTAATATTTTTAAATAATTCAAGCGAAAGTGGTGTTCTCCCTATCGGTGTTGAAGTGGCAATCGTAGAAGACGCATATATTTCCCGATAATCTCGGTAAACACGATACACGTCAGATGAAAAATCTGGCGATTCTTTGTACACAAAACCTAGTTCGTCTATGAAATAACATTTGTCCACGCAATAAAGCGCAATGGGTGCGCGCTCTTTTATAGAAAGCGTGACCGTATTGGTATTTTTGAAATTTATACCTGAATGGATGATTTGCGGATATTTCGCGTGTAAATCAGCGATGATCTTTTTCTTTGGGTAAAGCAGGATGTGATTTTTTGGAAATACATAATAATAATTACCTGCACTTTCAGATTGGATAAAATAAGTGAGATCTTCTTTGGAAATTTCTTTCGCTCCGGCAACTGTTATGGTGTTTATGCGAAGATATGGTGAACGGAAGAACATAATAACCAGAGCCACGACTGCGCATACGCCGAGAAAAAACAGTAATGCTTTGAGAACATTCTTCTTTCTTTTTCGCCTTTTTCGGTCAGGTGAAGCAATGATGATCTTTCTTCTATTCATGTTTTATTGAGTACTTAGCATTTTTCTTTCTTACTCCTCCAGCTTATTATATTTTTATTCAACGCGGATAATTTCAGCACCCCAACTTTTATAAAGTTTTCACTTTAAAAAGCTTGGTGTGTGATTTGCGTGGTGCGCAAATCAGCTGATTTCGCTCTGCTCGTGCACTCCGCAACATCTCATAAAAATAAAATAAGTTTACGGAATCATTTTCCAATCACCTCTCGCCCTCCAAAATAAGGACGTAGTAGTTCGGGAATCTTGATTGAGCCATCTGCTTGCTGATTGTTTTCAATAATCGGAACGAGAATACGAGGAAACGCTACAGCGGTATTGTTGATTGAGTGAACGAATTTGAGTTTACCATCTGCATCGCGATATTTAATATTAAGTCGTCGAGTTTGAAAATCGTGGAAGTATGAAGCTGAATGTGTTTCTCGATATTTTCCCTCAGTCGGCACCCACGCTTCAATATCGTATTTTTTCACTTGTCCGAGACCAAGATCACCGCCACAGTTAACGACGACGTGATAAGGAAGTCCTAAAAGCTGGAGAAATTCTTCGGCATTTTTGGTTACCTCTTCGTGATAAGCGACACTTTCTTCGTGATTGGCTTCG
Source organism: bacterium (assembly GCA_043745565.1). Classification (GTDB taxonomy): domain Bacteria; phylum Patescibacteriota; class Minisyncoccia; order Phycocordibacterales; family CALRBL01; genus CALRBL01. The sequence goes on along the minus strand of JAYTST010000018.1, from coordinate 4,596 downwards.
CACAGCACCAGTTGTTCGAGCTTATAGAATTCATGAACGCGAATCAATCCTTTGGTATCTTTTCCGTGGCTTCCTGCTTCTCGTCGAAAACAAGGTGAAACGGCGAGCATTTTGATCGGTAGTTTTTCTTTGTCTATAATCTCATCACTGTAATATGACATCGACGCAACTTCTCCTGTGCCTGCGAGATAATCATTATCTTGAGTTTTATATAAATCGTCTTCGCCTTGTGGAAGATATCCGGTTCCCATCAATGTTTCTTTTTTAACAAGTGCTGGAACAATCATTGGACTCTGCCCCTTACCTCCAAAGTGAGCAATCGCTGCTTGCATTATGGCAAACTGCAAAAGTGCGCCATCATTTTTCAAAAAGTAACCGCGAAATCCTGCCACTTTATTTCCTCGTTCAAAATCAACCATGTCGAGATTGGTCATCAATTCCACATGACTTTTCGGTGTAAAATTAAATTGAGGAACTTCGCCCCATGTTCGTACCTCTTTATTTTCAGCATCAGACTCACCTTCAGGCACAGACATATCGGGAAGATTGGGTACAGCAACCATCAGTCGCTGCCATTCTTTAATGACTTCTTTAAATTTTTCTTCTTCTTCCTCACGCGAAAAACGGATAGTTCGCATGTCGGTGATGAGCTTTTGCTTAGCATCTACATCAGTCGTTCTCACAATTTCCTCACTTACCACATTTTGTTTAGCCTTCTTTTCTTCAATAGAACCGAGCATTTCACGGCGTTTTTCATCAATAGCAATGAGTGGTTCAACATCAAAATCCATATGCTTTTTTCGAGCAGCTTCTTTGATAAGATCTTTATTTTCGCGGATAAATTTTATGTCGAGCATGATAATTAATCTTTATCTTTTCTTGATAGTGTGTTGTTTATACTAGCAGGAATAACAAGATCATGCCACCAATCCACGAAATCTCCAAAGGAAACGTTCCTACTCGACTTAAGCGCGCGTACCCGCCGCCGAAAGGTCTTTTTTATTGTGGGAACCTACCTAATTTTGAAAATGAGGACATAAAATATGTAGCTGTGATTGGCTCAAGACATTTTACTGATTATGGTTTGAGTGTCTGTAGGAAATTAATCCAGGGTATATGCAATTATCCCATAATTATCGTGTCAGGCTTGGCGCTTGGTATTGATTCGATAGCCCACGAAGCCGCACTCGATGCAGGACTTATTACCCTTGCCTTTCCAGGCTCCGGACTTGAGGAAAAAGCATTATATCCGACAACTAAAGTTCCACTCGCAAAACGCATTGTCGAAGCAGGTGGCTGTTTAATCTCAGAATACGAACCAGCAACCTTAAGTCGACCCTTTATGTTCCCTGAACGAAATCGCTTGATGGCTTCGATCGCTGACGCGGTCTTGGTGATTGAATGCACACGAAAAAGTGGCACAATGATTACCGCTCGGCTTGCGCTCGATTACCATAAAGACGTATTCTCTGTGCCAGGCGATATTTTCTCACCAACTTCAGAAGGACCTCACTATTTAATCAAACAAGGTGCCACACCTATCACGTGTCCACGGGATATTGTTGAAGCGCTTGGATTTTTGTGGCTCGAGCAAATGACTTCTGACGTTGAGATGACTACAGTGGACAAGCAGAAGTTACCGATAGCAGAATTCGATGGTTCACAGGACGAGATCGAATTACTCGAAGCACTTCGCATTGTCAACACACGCGACGAACTGATACGAACTCTTGGCAAGTCCACGCACGCAGTTCAAGCAACTCTTTCGTTATTGGAAATAAAAGGGGTAATTAAGGAGGAAACAGGCAAAATTACAAGATTACAATGACGGTCAATGTAATCTTTGATATACTGTGATGATATGGAACCACAAAACAACACACAAAATAAGTATCAACCGTACTTTATTCCAGGAGCAATAGTGATTGCAGGCATTTTAATTACACTCGGCATTATTTTTAGCGGACAAATTAAGGTACCAAGTGGAACAATAGTAGGAAATGATCAATCAGCAAATGCAATTAAAAAGATTGTGGTAGAACCTGTCACTTCGAAGGACCACATCTTGGGGAATCCGAATGCCGAAGTTTTTATTGTTGAATACTCCGATACAGAATGTCCTTTCTGTAAAATGTTCCACAACACACTTCATAAAATAATGAATGAATATAATAAAAATGGAAGTGGCAAAGTTGCGTGGGTGTATCGTCATTTTCCAATTCCCCAGCTTCATCCTAAAGCTCCCAAAGAGGCAGAAGCTACTGAATGCGCCCAAGAACTCGGTGGCTCAAATGTATTCTGGAAATATCTTGACCAGGTTTACTCTCGAACAGAATCAAACAATAAACTTGACCTAGCTGAACTACCAAAGATTGCACAAGCTGTTGGTATTGATGTAACCAAGTTCAACACTTGTCTTTCAAGTGGTAAATACGCTAACTTTATTGAAGAATCACGACAGGCAGCGCAACGAGCTGGAGGTCAAGGTACTCCCTACAGCGTTTTGGTAACTAAAGATCAAAAGATTCCCATCAATGAAGGTGCTATTGAATACTCCGACTTGAAAGCTCGTATCGATGCGTTGTTGAAATAGCTTATCATCCTACAGCATTAAAGACCCAGGATCATCTACTATTCACTAAATTAATCCTTCAGTTTATTTATTTCTTCAAGGACACGGATAATTTCTTGCTAGAAATTTCCTCGCTCTCCTGCAGTCCGAGAGGTCCTTTCAGAAATGAAATAAACTTCCGGCTTAATAAATCGAAATTTATGGTGGTCTAAGCCAAAACCTTTTTATTTTTTAAGAGATGTTGCGCAGTGCACGAGCAGAGCGAATTTTCAGCAGAAAATTACGCGCGTCGATTAAAAAATAAAAAGGTGAAGGCTGAACAAAAAGTAAATAGCTTCTTGCCTAAGGTGCTACCGGAATGACAAAATTCAGAATACAATCACATCATCTTCTTCAATCCACAATTCTCACACTTTGCATCCGCACACCAGTCTTCCATAATTTTCCCGGACCACACGCATTTTATGAGTGACTGAATCTCATTTTCCACTTTCTGAATATCTTCTGAAGTTATGGGTAAGGTTTCAATGTGACATCGTCCTTTTTCGTCAGGAGTTACAAAGACGAGTGACGGGATAATGTTCTTGCCTTTAAATCGAGGATCTTCTTGAAGCAAAAGTCGGTAAAAAACTAACTGCCTGAAATAATTTCCATCAGAATCTTTGGTCTCGCCCTTAATTGCATTCACACTCATTTTACCTCTCGTCTTGTAATCAAATACCAACACTTCATTTCCCATATCTACGATCGCATCGAGCTTTCCGTGAAGTTTTATTTCAATTTCTTTTCCTTTAAATATTCGTTCGCTCCACGTTTCTGGAAAAATAGTTCCCTTAAGTGCAAAATGCTCAGCAAGACCTTGAGCCACGTCGGGTGCATTTTCAAGAAGTTCTTTAATTACTTTTTCTTTTTCAAAACTGCGAAGTGGAGAAAACTCAATGTGCTCACGTACAGTTGTTTCAATAATGTTTTGAATATACGCCACACTTTTATCTTGCTCGGCCCAAATACGCGCGAAAGCTTTGTGCATTGCATTTCCCTTTTCAGCGCTTGGTGCAGGCGGTTCAGGTACTTTCAAAATACTTTTATAAATAAACTTACTAGGGCATTCCATGAAATGATTGAGTGCAGTCACCGACAATCCTTTCTCTAGTAACATTCGTTTTGTGTAATCAAGAATTTTTGATTGACCAAGTGAAAGATGAGCTTTTGTATGCGAAGTAATTTTTTCATTTCGAATACTTTTTGAAAGTGAAATCGGAGAAAGTAATGTTTCATCAAGTTCCGCAATAAATGATGATGGTGAAAGTGGAGACTCGTCGCTATCTATAAGCGAATGAATAAAGGTGACATGTTTTCGTGCTCGTGTGATGGCCACATAAAAAAGTCGTCGCGCGTCATGTGTTTCGTGATTGTCTTCAGCAATCGCTTCAATCGGAAGCACAAAAAAAGCACTTCGCTTTCTGCTGTGCCATGATTCTTCAGTGGCGTACGGAATAAATACATAATCGAACTCAAGTCCTTTCGAGCCGTGTGCGGTCATTGCCATTATTTTTGTATCGGGCACCCCAACGCTCACCTTCACACTACGATTTGATGCGGACGTTTTGTAGTCCAACATTTTTAAAATAAGAGTTTGAGGATCACGTACTCTGCCTTCCTTTGTAAGTTGTAAAGCTACTCCTACCACTCCGCGCCAGACTTCAACATAAGCTGGATCGCGGGTGATCAATGTAAGCAACCCTGATTCATCTGCCACACAAATAATAAATTCAATAGGACTATCGTTTAACAATTGTTTTTGAATGGCTTTAATTCCGGGAAGCAACACATCGAGACCTTTTGTCTGTCCCGAACGAAGGAGTTTCAATACTTCCATACTTTTCTCAAACTCAAGATCCCACAACCCACCGGCAACTGTTTTAGCAAGTGCGTCCACACGCGTAGGATTATGTAGGTATTCAAGGAGCGAGAAAAAAAGAACGCCCACCGGATGTGCAAAAATATCAATGCTTCGCTCAGCA